>CAJLTE010000004.1 GCA_905209435.1 uncultured Blautia sp.
AGCACTTGACTTTTAATCAAGTTGTCCGGGGTTCGAATCCCCGATGCTTCACTTTTTAGACTTCTATGATATTTTCATAGAGGTTTTTTTGTTTTATGGAATATCACTTATAGATTTGTCTTTTATTTATAAAAATATTTAATAATAGTTCTAAATCAGTCTCTATCCTGCATAAAGTATTAGTACCTGATAACCGTGAGAAGTGCGCAGTCTTAACGGTAGACAGGCTGTATAATGTTGAGGTACGTAATGCAGAACAGGAGGAGTTTTTATGAAGAATTCTATAAAGAGTTTAAAGAATTATTTTCAAATGATTATGATGGCTGTTACCTGCTTTGTAATGGGATTTGTAAAGGATAAAGAATATGTATGCGAAAACGGCAGTGAAAAACGCAAAGTAAGAAGAACAGGACTTTTGAGTAGAATGTGGAGAAGGCTGGGAATGAGCTTTGTATGGGAAACTCCAAAAGCGAAATTGATTACTGAATATATTGTCAAAGATACTGGTTCTAAGAACTCTAAAACGAATTTACGATCAGGTGAAAGAAAAAATTCCAGAAAAAATAAAATTATATATTGGAATGAACCAAGAATTCAAAACAGGATAAATAGAGCAGTATATTTTAATACGGGGTGAAAATTCCCGTATTAATAAGGATGTAATAAAAACATATATTTGTAATTGAAACACAAACATATAATGTAAGTCAAATAGATAAAATTATACATCATGCTATTTATTCATACTAGTACATCGTTTTTGAAATAACTGTACCATTTGCTTATTTGTGAATTCGATTGGTATCGTTATTTGCGAAACGATGCACCAGATAACTGCGTGAAATTTTATTAGACAAGAATTATCGGAATTGGTTAAATAGTGTACATACAAATAAATATATATGTATATACTAAAAGGAAAGTAGGTTATGAGAAATCATAACAATAGTTCGGATGGTCTTATATGAAAATTTCTTTTGTTCCCGGCACAACGGGTATCTTTTGTCTTTTTTTAATTCCTTATATGTTTTCTATTATTTTTAATGGTGTGGACAGTACACTGATAAACAAAAAGTTTGACACAGAAATGATATTGCCGATCGTTGTTGCATCACAGATTGAAGAAAATTATGAGTTGGAAACAATAAAGGCGCAATCTATTATAGCCCGGTCAAATCTTTACATAAAAATGAAAGAACAGAAGAATCTGGCGGATACATTGTCTCAGATATGGAAAGATATAAAGAGCAGATCGTTTTATCTTGCGGTTATACAGCCACAATATGAAAAGGCGGTAGAAGAAACAGAAGGAAAGGTTCTCACATGGAATGGTGAGTTAAAAGCAGTTCCGTACCATCAGATAAGTGCGGGACAGACAAGATCAGGAGAAGAAGTTTTCCACAGCGAGGATGAAGCATATTTGAAATCTGTACAGAGCAATGTGGATAAAAAGTCGAAAGATTTTCTGAATAGTGTATATATAAATAAAAATATACTTCCAAAAGAATTAGAAATAGAGTCCAGAGACAGTGCTGGGTATGTTACGCAGCTTCTTGCAGATGGGAAATTGCTGGAGGGAGAAGCCTTTCGAAAAGGAATGGGGCTTACTTCTGCAAATTTTACAATTCAGGAAATGGGAAAGCAGGTACGGTTCTTATGTAAGGGAAGGGGACATGGAATGGGATTTTCACAGTATGGAGGTAATGAACTGGCAAAAGAATCAGATACTGCAGAGGAAATGTTGGAATATTATTTTCCGGAGATGAAGATTCAAAGAATAGATACAGTTATTAATAATATGTAATGCTGTGTCTGTATAGATGAATATAAGAGAATTAGAAAATTTTTGAATAGTTTATTGTATTCTGGACACCCTATAGATATGAAGATGAAGATAGAGGTGAAAGGAATATGATGAATAACAGAGTTACGCGAATTATTGCTAACACAGTTGGGCTGGCAGCCGTAGCAGCACTGGGAATTACTGTATATCAGCTGGGGACATCTCCGATCAAAGAAGAGCCTCAGAAACAGGCAGAGAACACTGTTCAAAGTGAAAATACAGATGATCAGTCTATGGTGGATGCAGGAACAGACAAAGTTGAATCGGAAAATCAGCCGTTATCAGAAGATGAAGGGAACCTGAATGATACAGAATTGACATCAGGGGCTGGAAACAGTGATGAAAATACAGAAGTTAACTTAAATGGGGAGATAAACTCAAATAATGTGGATAATGGTGAAGCTGAAGCTTCCGCAGATGTGGATAAGAATAATAGCGGCAGTATAGGTGAAGGTGTTCAGGGTGAAACAGATAACGCTGTGGGTGAAGCTACGGATGTTTCGGCATCTGCAATTAACCTTCCTTCAGTGAACTTTTCAGAAGATACATTAATGGAGTGGCCAGTAAATGGAAATATTCTGTTGGACTACAGTATGGACCAGACTACTTATTTTCCAACTCTTGATCAGTACAAATTAAGCCCGGCCATTGCTGTCGGAGCAGTAGAGGGAGCACCGGTTGTTGCTGCTGTTAATGGTACAGTTTATTCTATAGAACAGGATGCGCAGACAGGTACAACTGTGACAATGGAGCTTGGCAATGGATATCAGGCTGTTTATGGACAACTCACAGATCTGGCTGTTTCAGAAGGAGACACAGTCAAAAAAGGAACAACAATCGGATATATTGCACAGCCGACAAAATATTACAGTACAGAGGGCACAAACCTTTATTTTGGAATGAAAAAAGATGGAGAACCAATTGATCCTATTGCATATCTTCCGTAATACTTGCGATATTTAAGTAATGCGCGTCACATTTTTTGTGGCGCGCATTTCATGACATTACAGAAGATTACTGTACAAGAATGCTTACTGTGCATTCCGTGCCCCAGTAATACGATTTGTGATGCATAATATTTATGCTAATCGCATAAATTTGTGCAGTATGTCTCGGAATTCTGGCATATACATGCCAAAACACCTCGAGGTATAGTGGTATGTGAACAGTAACGAAGACTGACATGCAACAGAGTATAAAGTTTTGATATTTGCAACAAAATGGATATCTGTAGTATAATGAAAAAAATCATGTACAGTAATAAAAATGTTTTCAAAAGAAAACATGCAAAACAGAACATAAGACAGAGTGAAAGGGAGCTTTTGCATGAACATTAATGAGATAGCAAAACTGGCAGGGGTCTCCAGAGCTACAGTTTCCAGATATTTAAATAATGGTTATGTCAGCGAAGAAAAGAAGAAGATCATTCGGCAGGTTATTGAAGAAACGGGATATCAGCCATCTTCACAGGCGCAGATGCTGCGTACAAAGAAAACAAAACTGGTCGGGGTTATTTTGCCTAAGATCGATTCTAACACAATCAGCAGAGAAGTTGCCGGAATCAGTGATATACTTACGAAGCAGGGCTATCAACTTATACTGGCGAATACGAATAACAGCATTGAAGAAGAACTGAAATATCTTTCACTGTTTAAAGATAATCAGGTAGATGGTGTTATTTTTATTGCAACAATCCTGACAAAACAGCATCGGGATATGCTCAAGGAGTATAAGGTTCCGATTGTTGTGCTTGGGCAGCATTTGGAGGGGTATCCGTGCATTTATCAGGATGATTATAAAGCGGCAATGAGTCTCACTGAACAGATGGTAAAGACCGGAAGGAAATTCGGGTATATAACAGTTACAGATAAGGATGAAGCAGTCGGAAGAAAAAGAATGTCCGGGGTAGAAGAGATTCTTAATAAAAATAAAATAAAATTAAAAACTGAGTGTGTGAAGTGTGGAGCGTTTACTATGGAATCAGGATATGAAATGGCGGAAGAACTGTTTCGTGAACATCCGGATATAGATACTCTTATCTGTGCCACAGACACTATGGCAGTGGGGGCGGTAAACTGGTTAAAGAAAAACGGATATCAGATTCCGCAGCAAGTTCAGGTTGCCGGAATGGGAGACAGTTCCCTTGGGAAAATTATTGAACCTAAACTGACGACGGTACATTTCTTTTATAAAACGAGTGGAATGGAATCTGCGAAGATGTTGGTGGATCTGATGGAATCAGATGAGGTATCGATACATAAAGAAATAAAGATGGGATGCAAGGTGGTTTTGAGAGAATCTCATAGAAACGCATAGCAGACTGCTGAAGAACTGAGAGAGTAAGAAGAGTTAAGAGAATTTAGACGAATGAATTCTCTTAACTCTTTTTGTATAACTGAAAAAGGTTGAGGCAGGAGAAGTTTACTGCAGACAGAATCTGCTCTTGTGTGAAACAGTAAGCAGAGAAATTCTGTGGTCAGAGTAGGGAATTGGCTGATCTGGCAGAACCGTTGGTGGGAGTAATACGTGTTTTTTTAGATATAATGTATAAAAATGAGATAAAATATTTGTGATATGTTACATATTTACAAATGAAAACATGGCGAATATAATGAAATTAATATATGAGAACGATTCCATACAAAGATATGAACATAAATGTATATTAAAAGAAGAAATAGTATAATATACAAGAAATAAGTAGTGTGCATAAATATGGAAACGATTACATAAAAGAAGGAGGATATTATGGATTACAAAAAGACAGCCCAGGAAATATACGACCATATCGGCAAGAAAGAGAATATTATTTCCGCAGCTCATTGCGCTACACGTCTTCGACTGGTTATCGCAGATAACTCAAAGGCAGACAAAGAATATGTTGAAAACATTGAAGGCGTTAAAGGTGTTTTCTTTGCACAGGGACAGATGCAGATTATTCTGGGAACCGGTGTTGTAAACAAAGTATATGATGAGTTTATTCAGATTGCAGGTGTTTCTGAAAGCAGTAAAGAGGATCTGAAGAAAGTTGCAGCTTCCAGAGCTAATCCGGTACAGAGACTGATCAAGACACTTGGAGATATTTTTGTACCAATCATTCCGGCCATCGTTGCCAGCGGTTTCCTTATGGGAATTATGGAAGCTCTGAATTTCATGGTAAACAATGGATTCCTGAATATTGACACCAGTGGTTCTATTTATACATTTGCGCAGCTTTTCAGTAATACGGCGTACACATTCCTGCCGATCCTGATCGCATATAGCGGTGCAAAAGTATTTGGCGCAAACCCGTATCTGGGAGCAGTTATTGGTATGATTATGATCCATCCGAATCTGCAGAATGCATGGACAGTTGCTACTGAAGGTGTTCACGCAACTCAGAAAGTATGGTTTGGACTTTATTCTATTGATATGGTTGGTTATCAGGGACATGTTATTCCGGTTATCATTGCTGTATGGGTACTTGCACAGATTGAAAAGAGACTTCACAAGGTTGTACCTGCGATGTTTGATCTGTTTGTTACTCCACTTGTAAGTGTATTTGTAACAGGATACCTGACATTATCCATTATTGGACCAATTTTCGTAGCTGTTGAGAACGGACTTCTGAATGGTATCCAGTGGCTGATTGCACTGCCATTCGGTATCGGAAGCTTTATTATGGGGGCTTTTTATGCACCGACAGTTGTTGCCGGTGTGCATCAT
This sequence comes from uncultured Blautia sp., assembly GCA_905209435.1. The sequence continues at coordinate 5,549 of CAJLTE010000004.1, forward strand.
ATGTATACCATCATTGACCTTGGACAGATTTCCAAATTTGGAGTTACTTACTGGCTGCCGCTTGCATCTGCAGCAAATATTGCGCAGGGTGGAGCCACACTTGCAGTAGCACTTAAGACTAAGGACCAGAAGATTAAGTCTATGGCAGTTCCGTCTGCATTAAGTGCATGTATGGGAATTACAGAACCGGCGATTTTTGGTGTAAACCTTCGTTTCGGAAAACCATTTGTAATGGGATGTGTCGGCGGTGCAGTTGGTGCACTGTTTGCATCTGTTACAGGACTGGGCGCTACAGGAACTGGCGTAACCGGTATTTTTGGAATTCTGCTTTGCCTGAATAATCCGGTATCTTATATCCTGATGTTTGTGATTGCATTTGGCGTAGCATTTGTACTGACATGGTTATTTGGATATAAGGATGCAGCAGAAAGTAAAACTGCAAAGAACGAAGTAAAGAGTGAATCTGAGGAAAAAACAGAAAGTATTGAAAGTACAGAAATGGCAGAAGGCTGCACAGATGACTTTGTACTCTACAGTGCATTAGAAGGAAATGCAATCCCGCTTTCCCAGGTGAATGACGCAACATTTGCTTCAGAAGTTCTTGGAAAAGGAATTGCAGTGATCCCGGCTAAGGGCGAGGTAGTTGCTCCATGTGATGCAACAGTTGAGACTGTTTTTGACACAAAACATGCAGTTGGTTTAAGTACAGAGAGCGGTATGGAATTGCTGATTCATATTGGAATCAATACTGTAGAACTGGGCGGAAAATATTATACAACTCATGTAAAAGACGGTGATCATGTAAAGAGAGGACAGCTTCTGGTGTCCTTTGATATGGATAAGATTAAAGAAGCCGGATATGATGTGACTACTCCGCTTATTGTAACCAACTCAGACGATTACAGAGATGTGAAAGCATTACATGAAGGTGTTGTAACATTTGCAGATAGAGTATTGGAGATTGTGAAAGAATGAGTACTTTAACAAAAGTTCTTGAGAGAAATGTAGCACAGATTGAAAAAAATGCAGACATGACAGAAGGCAGATTCCGATTGGGGCATCATCTGATGCCTCCGGTTGGATGGCTGAATGACCCGAATGGATTATGCTGGTATAAAGGCAGATATCATGTATTCTTTCAGTATGCACCTTTTGATGTAGAGGGAGGACTGAAGTTCTGGGGACATTATACAAGTGATGATCTGATTGACTGGAAGTATGAGGGAACTGCTCTTTATCCGGATTCCTCCTATGACTGTCACGGTGTTTATTCCGGATCGGCACTGGCAGAACAGGATAAACTTCATCTGTTCTTTACAGGAAATGTGAAGATTGACGGAGATTATGACTACATTAATGAGGGAAGAGAAACAAGCACTCTTCACGTAGAGAGCGAAGACGGCATTCACTTCAGTAATAAAGAAGAAGTCATTTCTTTTGAAAAATATCCGGAAGATTTTCCCTGCCACATCCGTGATCCAAAGGTCTGGAAAGAAAACGATAAATACCGTATGGTTCTTGGCGGACGATTAAAAGGGGACAAAGGTGCAGTTCTTGTTTATGAATCAAAAAACCTCAAAGACTGGGAACTTGACCATGTGATTACTACTCCGGAAACTTTTGGATATATGTGGGAATGTCCGGATTACTTTGAATTGGATGGACATAGTTTTTTATCTGTATCTCCGCAGGGACTGAAACGTGAAGAGTTTCGCTTTCAGAATATCTACCAGTCGGGATATTTTCCGGTGAAGGAGGATGGTTCTGTTGATGTGGACGATTTCAGAGAATGGGATATGGGATTTGACTTCTATGCTCCACAGACTTTCAAAGATAACAGGGGCAGACGGCTTCTTATCGGATGGATGGGAATGCCGGATGCAGATGAGGAATATGTCAATAAAACAATTGATGAAGGATGGCAGCATTGTCTTACTGTTCCGAGAGAGCTGACAGTACGTGATGGAAAAATTCTCCAGTATCCTGCAAAAGAACTGGAAGGTCTTCGAAAAGAGAAGACAATTCTTCATGATGAAAAATCAATCGTGGAGGTCCGTGTAGAAGTAAATGAAGGTTTTGACCTGGTACTTGATGAGATAGTAATGACAGGCAGCAGCTTTCAGATCAGCATGGGCGGTCAGATGATCTTTAAGTATGAAGATGGTGTTGCGGAGATTGGTTTCTCCGGAATCGCAGGGGCAGGAAGAACAAAGAGAAAGGCAAAAGTGGATGAACTGAAGAATATCAGACTTCTTGCAGATACTTCGGCAGCAGAGATTTATCTGAATGATGGAGAGACTGTTTTTTCTACCAGATATTATCCGGATCGTGAGGATTTGCAGTTAAAAATTTTTGGCGGCAAATTTAAGGGAGACCTCTGGAACCTTCAAAAAATGATATTCACAAAATAAAGAAAAAAACGTATAATAAAGCAGGTGGGAAAGAAAATCCGCAGTCGGTTTCCCTGCCTGCTTTTTTTGACATAGAAACGATTCCTAATGCGGCGAATGTGGGCTGTCAGGAAGAGAAAATATGTCCGGGTGATATACGTGCTTTTATGCCGGCTGTTTATTATAGAAATAGGGATGACTGCAGATTTTAATGTGTGGTTATCCTTTACATAAATCAGGACGCAGATGGACGGACAGTTTGTGCAGCCATGATTATGGATGCATGAATGGCACTATTGTAAAAGTGAAAGCGACGATATATCCAAAATCTATAACAGGTATTGGGGCGGAGATTATAATGAACTATACTTACATTGTTAAGTGTGCGGACGGAACTCTTTATACAGGATGGACAAACTGTCTGAAGAAGAGAATGAAAGCACATAATGAAGGAAAGACCGGGGCAAAGTATACGAAGACTAAAAGACCGGTTACACTTGTATATTATGAAGGTTTTTTGACCAAAGAGGAGGCAATGAGACGGGAGTATCAGATTAAGCAGCTTGCCAGGAATAAGAAGCTTGAGCTGATGAAATTTTGATATTTATGTTCCATGATGAGATTATTGTAAAAAAAGCGCCCTGACTTTTTATAGTCAGGGCATTTCATGATTAAGGAAAAGATTATACTGGAAGCGGTGCAACAAAGAAATACATTACAACAAAGTGACATGCACTTCCGAGCATAACAAAGATATGGAAAATCTCATGGGATCCAAAATTCTTATGTCTGGAATTGAAGAGTGGTACTTTCAGTGCATAGATCACACCACCGATAGTGTAAATGATTCCGCCTGCAAGGAGCCAGTCAAAACCTGCGCGCGGCAATGCGTGGAAGATAGGTACAAATGCCAGTACACACAGCCATCCCATACCAATATATAATACGGAGGATAACCATTTCGGACAGGTGATCCAGCATCCTTTCAGTATCATGCCGAGGATTGCAATGCTCCATACAAGTGCACATAAAATATAGCCAATACGGTTATGGAGAACAATCAGGCATACAGGTGTGTAGCTTCCTGCAATCATTACAAAAATCATCATATGATCCATCTTGCGCAGACGGCGATTGACTTTCTCTGTAGAGTCAACAGAATGATAAATTGTGCTGGCTGCATAAAGCAGGATCATTGTGAGAATAAAAATGCTTAAAGCTACGATATGAATCACATCATAGGAACGTGCTGCCTTTATGATGAGTGGAACAGCACCGGCCGCTGCGAGGAGAAGAGCGATGCCATGAGTGATCGCACTTCCCGGATCTTTTAATCTGAATTTCATAGTAAACGCCTCCATTCGTTTGATGTATGCTGAAGTTATTCATTGGATTATGGGAAATTCTGTGAAAATCTGCTTCAACATACAAATATAATTAAAAACAATGTAATGTAGTAATTAAAACTATATATTAAGTATACGAATACTATACCATAAATATTCAAAAAATCAAGTACTTTATTTTGAAAATCAAAATTAAAGTTAAGAGAGGATATTTATCTTTAAACATATCACTGCTTTGCGGTTTATCGAGGGAGAGTTTTTTCATTCACTTAATTAGTACTTGTCACCGAAAGCAGAATTTGATATGCTGATTTTAACTAAAATGAGCAATCGGTTGCGTATAAGATAAACGGGGTGTTTTTATGGAAACAGAAGAGAAGAAGGTATATACGATTGAAGACATTGCCCGGGAACTGGGGGTAAGTAAAACAACCGTATCAAGAGCTATATCAGGAAAGGGAAGAATCAGTCAGACTACCAGAGAGCGGGTACAGGCCTTTATTAAGGAGCATGATTACCGGCCAAATGTGGTAGCAAAGGGACTGGCCCAGCGTAAGACGTATAATATTGCACTTTTGCTGCCGAAGGATTATGTTGCTACAGAGTTTCTTTTTTTCAAGGATTGTATGAATGGTATCTGTGAAGTGGCATCTGCTTATGATTATGATATCATTATTTCCATGATTGACGGTGAGGATGTGTCTCAGATACAGAGACTGGAAGCGAATCGTAAAGTTGATGGGATTATTGTCAGCAGGGCGGTAGTAAGTTCCAAAGTTCAGAAATATCTGAAGACCTGTAAGGAGCCATATGTGCTGATCGGTCCTTCCTCCGATCCCAAAGTCCCATTTGTGGATAATAAGAACCGGGAAGCTGGAAAAGAACTGACAAGTATTATGCTGATGAAGGGATTTCGTCATCTTGCATTGCTTGGAGGAAACCAGTCTTATAATGTTACAGGAAGCAGATATCAGGGGTTTCTGGAAGCACATAAAGATATGGGAGTTTCTGTGAACGAGAATCTGATTTTTATGGATGTGGACAATCAGGTGGCAGTGTCTGACACTGTGAAGAGACTGATCGAAGAAGGAGCGGATGGTATTGTCTGTATGGATGATGTAATCTGTAGTATGTGTCTTAGCAGTTTACGTGAAAAGAAGATACAGGTTCCGACAGAGATAAAAGTAGCAAGTATGTATGACAGTAAGAATCTGGAATACAACAATCCGCCTGTTACTAGTATCCGATTCGATACGGTAAGACTGGGAAAAATGGCATGTGTGAAGCTTTTAAAGATTCTTGGGGAAAATCCTCAGGAAGATATACTGCCGCTGAACTATCAGGTAGTGTTGCGAGAGTCAACGCAGTAGAAAAATATAGAAGTACATATGAATATTTTGATAAAAGCAGTCAGATCAGCGTAAAATGAAAATAATATGACAGGATCAGGAAAGTCCTCTGTATTTATTGTGAAAATCAATAAACAGAGGATTTTTGCATTTTCGAAATAAATGTGTTTTACAGGAATTTCGAATATCGGCCTGTTTAGTACACTGAATAGTCCAGCGGATAAAATCATCCGCTTCGCTACGTGGCTCTACACCAAATAATTGCTCCGCAGTTTATCAGAAAGAGCTTGCACTCTTCCTGATACAAGCAAGTCCCCACCCACTGCTTCAATTGCGAAAAGCAATAAGCAATGGGTGGGGACTTGCTTGATTTGGTTAAATAACCGCTATATTGACTTGTCTGATTTTTCATATGCTGCATTGTCGTCAATCGCCGTAGCCTTAGTGCAAAAAATGGAAACGGTTGCACAAAATAAAAAAACGATTGCGCATAAAAACGGAAAAAACAGGCATGAATTGTGCAATATAACAAAAATAAAGTGATGAAATTAGATAATAATGGCTAATTGACTTTGCTAATATTTTGGAATATACTAAAAACATGAACAAACGGTTGCGCAAACAAGACAAATGAGCGTTTATCCTGTAGGGGTTATGGAATGTTTGTGCAGAACCATCAAAAATCAGGAGGAAGAGAAAATGAGAAAAGATGTAAAAAAGGTAATTGCACCGTTACTGGCAGCAGCCATGGCACTTTCCTGCACAGTATGTGTAAGCGCAGCAGAAGACGAGACAATCAAACTGACTGTATGGGGCGCTGAAGAAGATCAGACTTTATTAAAAGAACTGACAGACAAATTCCAGGAAAAATATGCAGATCAGAAATTTGATATCCAGATTGGTGTAGAATCTGAATCTACTGCAAAAGATACCATTTTAACAGACGTTGAAGCTGGTGCAGACGTATACGCTTTCCCGGATGACCAGATTTCAGACCTTGTAAAAGCGGGCGCACTTCTGAAGCTTGATGATTATGCAGACGCACTTCAGCTTGCAGATACAACACTTGATGATGTTAAAGCTGCAAACGTTGAAGGTGCAATTGATGCAGCTACAATCGATGGCGGACTGTATGCATTCCCAAGAGCAGCTGACAACGGATATTTCCTTTACTATGATTCATCTGTTCTTTCTGATGAGGATGTAGCAAGTTGGGACAACCTTCTTGCAGCAGCTGACAAAGCTGGCAAGAAAGTTGGTATGACACTTGCTTCCGGATGGTATAATGCATCATTTTTCTATGGAGCAGGATTTACAACAGATCTGAACGATGATGGAACAACATCTATGGACTGGAACGGAACAAGTGCTGACGGATATACAGGCGTTGATGTAGTAAAAGGAATGCTTGATATTACATCTAACCCGGCATTCATGGCAGTTGCAGACGGTGATATGTCTAACCAGCTTGCATCCGGTAACCTTGTAGCCTGCGTTTCCGGTACATGGGATGCAATCACAGCACAGGATGTATTCGGTGACGGATATGCAGCAACAAAACTTCCTACATTCACAGTTGGCGATCAGCAGGTTCAGCAGGGATCTGTTGCAGGTTACAAATATGTTGGTGTAAACGGATATTCCGAGAATTCCGGATGGGCAGTTCTTCTTGCTGAGTACCTTACAAGTGAGGAATCCCAGCAGATGTTCTTTGATGAAAGAGAAAGCGGTCCTTCTAATAAGAATGTAGCAGCTTCCGATTCTGTTCAGCAGAATGTAGCACTTGCAGCACTGGCAGCTCAGTCTGAATATGCTCAGGCTCAGAAAGTTGGCGGAAAATATTGGGATCCGGCTCAGACATTTGGTGAACTGGTTGCACAGGGAACATTATCTGCAGATGATGACAATGCAATCCAGGAAGCACTTGACAACCTGGTAGACGGTGTTACAGCTCCTGTAGAATAAATAATAATATCTGACAGAAAATATTTATAGAAATCCTTTTAAACAGCCCATATGCATAATAGGCATGTGGGCTGTTTTAAAGAAAGAGCCATTACTAAATAGAATAACTGTTTGGCAGTTCGCAACTATGAAGGTACTGAACACGTACGAGGTTTTATAAAATAAGTAATTTCTGTAATGAATAAAATGGAGCAAAAGAAATGCTATTGTTTATGAAATGAGCAGTAGCAGCACTAAATTATGAGGAGGAGTGACATGGCAGCACAGGAAAATAATTCTGCTGTAGCGGCAGTAAGTGGTTTCTTTAAGGCTATCGGCGAATTTTTTGCTGACTTTGGTACTGCTGTAGCAAAAGGTGACGCATTTGTAAAACTGTCCCTGATCTGGATGGGCGCAGGATATGCAAAGCGTAAACAGTATGTAAAAGCAGTGCTGATGACAATTCTGGAGATTGCAGTAATTGTATTCTCAGTAAAATTTGCAATGCAGTATGTGCCGAAATTCGGCAGCCTTGGTACCGTAAAAATGGAAAAAGTATTTAACATGAAAACAATGAAGAGTGAGTTTAATGATTATGATAACTCATTCACCATATTGTTGTTTTCATTGTTCAGCTTTGTTGTGTGGTTTGCAACAGCTGTTGTATGGTTCAAGAATGTGATCAATGCTTACGCACTTCAGAAATTAGAAGAAGCTGGAAAGCATATCAACAATTTTAAAGAAGATCTGGTATCTCTGACAGAAGAGAAGTTTCATATTACATTACTGACACTTCCTGTACTTGGAGTTGTGATCTTTACTCTGATCCCGATTTTACTTCTGATCTTTGTAGCATTTACCAATTATGATCAGCAGCATATGCCTCCTACTGAGTTATTCTCATGGGTTGGATTCAGCAACTTTATCAGTCTGTTTGGCGGCGGCGGTCTTACATCCACATTCGGATATGCATTTGTGCGAGTTTTGGGATGGACACTTGTATGGGCGTTCTTCGCAACATTCACAACCTATATCGGAGGTATCTTACTTTCACTGCTTCTCAACAGCAAGAAAACAAGACTGCCGAAGATGTGGCGTACATTATTTATCGTAACAATTGCAGTTCCGCAGTTCGTATCCCTTCTGTTGGTACGTAACTTCTTTTCCAATGGTGGTATCGTCAATACAATCTGCCACAGCATTGGACTGACCGGATTTTTAAGAAGCATCGGACTTGTATCCACAAGCTACATTCCGTTCCTCTCTGCTCCGGGCTGGGCTCATGTAATGATCATTCTTATTAATATCTGGATCGGTGTTCCTTATCAGATGCTGATCGCAACTGGTGTCCTGATGAACCTTCCGTCTGACCAGCTTGAAAGTGCGAGAGTAGACGGTGCGACAAATTTCCAGATTTTCAGAAAGATCACAATGCCATACCTGCTCTTTGTAACAGGTCCGGCACTGGTAACTGACTTTGTAAAAAATATCAACAACTTTAACGTTATTTACCTGCTTACACAGGATGTTTACACAACAACAAACCAGGCAATGGCAAACTCTCAGGCAAAAGAGGTTGACCTTCTGGTTACCTGGCTGTTCCGTCTGACGCAGGATTATTACAACTACAAGATGGCATCCGCGATCGGTATTATCGTGTTTATCATTTGTGCAATATTCACCCTGGTTGCATTTAACAGGATGATCAAGGGAGATAAGGAGGGAACATATCAATAATGAGAAAGATGAAAGATAGTCGTACTTCTTCTATAGTATTACATAACTTACTGATCGCTGTACTGGCATTTATCTGGCTGGTTCCGATCATCTGGCTCGTATGTACTTCCTTCAGTGCTTATTCAGGAATGAACACCAGCACATTTTTCCCGAAGGAATGGAGCATCAGCAATTACCTGAAACTGTTTCATCCGGATTCTGTATCTCAGTTCCCGCAGTGGTTCCTGAATACATTCATTATCGCATGCTTTACATGCGTGATTTCCACAATGTTTGTACTGATGGTTGCCTATGCAACATCTGTTATGAGATTTAAGATGAGAAAACCACTGATGAATATGGCGGTTATCCTGAACCTGTTTCCTGGTATGCTGGCAATGATCGCTGTATACTTCACACTGAAATCCTTTAACCTGACAAACAGCTATGCTGGTCTGATCATGGTTTACTCTGCTTCTTCAGGTCTTGGTTATCTGATCGCGAAAGGATTCTTTGATACCGTTCCAAGAGCGCTTTGCGAAGCTGCCCGAATCGACGGATGCAGCGAGGCAAGAATTTTCTTCCAGATGGTTTTGCCGATGAGTCGTCCGATTGTTGTTTATACAGTTATCAGCAGTTTTCTGGTACCGTGGATGGATTTCGTGTATGCAAAGATGATCCTGAATGCCGGAATTTCTTCCAAATATACAGTTGCCATTGGTCTGTACAAGATGCTGGATAAGAGTTTGATTAACTCTTACTTCACTCAGTTCTGTGCAGGTGGTGTACTGGTATCCATACCAATCTCTATTCTGTTTATGATCATGCAGAAATTCTATGTGGAAGGAATTACAGGTGGTGCTGTAAAAGGTTGATATTATGAATATGACAACGGGAAGAAGAGGAATCGTCTGGAAAACTCCGGACATTACAGCCGATGGGCTGAAGATGTTTGCATGTATTGTCATGCTGATCCAGACTATTGGAATTGCTGTTATAGAAAAAGGACTGATTCATTTAGACCAGTACACACAGGAAAGTCTGAACCAGGCGATGTCCCAGAATTCCCGTTTAATGACACTTGCGGGAATCGGGTCCATCATGCAGCTTATTGGCGGGATGGCGATTCCCGTATTTGCATTTCTGCTGGTTGAGGGATTTCACAATACTTCGGATTATAAGAAATATCTGATCACTATGATCATCACTGCGCTGGTCAGTGAGATTCCATATGACCTGGCCATTCGCGGAAAGATCTGGGATTTTTCCAGTCAGAATGCAATGATCACCATGTGTATTTGTCTCATTATGCTGAAATGTATGGAATTGTTCAGCGATTCTTCCGGATTTGCAGGGAGTATGGTGAAGATACTGATCATGATCGCGGCAATCGTGTGGGTCAGTATTTTCCGTGCGGAATATGGGCTTTGTATGGTTCTGCTGGTAACTGTATTCTATGTGTTTGATACAAGGAATGTGTTGAAAACTGTGCTGGGCTGTATCATCAGTCTCATGTATGTGACCGGACCGGTTGCATTTTATGGAATCTGGTGCTACAACGGAGTTAGAAAAGACCGTATTAATAAATATGTTTATTATGCTTTTTATCCAGTGCATCTGCTGGTGCTTGGAGTAATTGCGAAATATGTTCTGTAAAAGAGATGTAGTTTTTGCGAGAAGAGTGCAGAAACTATATTAATAAATACTTGAACTTATACGGTTATTGTTCACAGATCAATATCCTGACATCGGGTAGATGGGGTGAGCAGTAATCTTAAATAGGATAGCGAAAGAGAAAACGACTGAGAATAGAGATTTAAAGAGGAGAACAAGTATGGATTTTAGAACTGATAAGCTGCTCCATGGCGGCGATTATAATCCTGAGCAGTGGTTAAAAAGACCGGATATTTTGGAGAAGGATATTGATATGCTGGAGGAATCCGGATGTAATGTGGTAAGCATGGGAATGTTTTCATGGTCTACACTGGAACCGGAAGAAGGGGTATTTAACTTTGGATGGCTGCAGGAGATTATTGATAAACTTTATAAAAGAGGAATTTCCACAATTCTGTCTACACCGTCCGGTGCAAGACCAAAATGGATGGCTGATAAATATCCGGAAGTGCTTCGTGTAGATGAGACACGTCACAGAGCACTGTTTGGATTCAGACATAATCACTGCTATACTTCTCCTGTTTACAGAGAGAAGATCCATATCATTAACAAAAAAATGGCAGAGGAAATTGCTACACATCCGGGTGTGATCCTGTGGCATATTTCTAATGAGTACGGTGGAGAATGTCATTGCCCGCTTTGTCAGGAAGCATTTCGCAACTGGCTGAAAGAGAAATACCAGACCATCGAGAATCTGAATGATCAGTGGTGCACGACTTTCTGGAGCCACACTTATAACAGCTTTGACCAGATTGAAAGCCCGTCTAAGATTGGTGAGACTCAGCTTCATGCGTTGAATCTGGACTGGAAGAGATTTGTGACACATCAGACGGCTGATTTCATTCATCATGAGATCGAAGCAGTAAGAGAGGGCGGAAGCAATCTGCCGACAACTGCAAACCTGATGCATTATTTCGGTGGTCTGGATTACTTTAAGATCGCGAAGGAGATTGATGTAGTTTCATGGGATACTTATCCGACATGGCACAAAGAATCGCTGATCGATACTGCTTATGACAATGGAATGTGTCACGATCTGATGCGTTCTCTGAAGGACAAACCGTTCTTACAGATGGAGTCCTGCCCGAGTTCAACCAACTGGCAGAGCGTCAGCAAGTTAAAGAAACCGGGAATGCTTTTTGCGCAGTCCATGCAGGCAATCGCACATGGTGGTGATGCGTCTCTGTATTTCCAGATCCGTCAGAGCAGAGGTGCTTCTGAGAAGTTCCACGGAGCAGTGATCGATCATTACGGTGGAAAAGATACAAGAGTATTTAAAGAGGTTTCTGAAGTTGGAGAGACTCTGAAAAATTTACAGGAACTGACTGGAACAACCATGAGCAGTTCGGTTGCCATGATCTATGACTGGGACAGCCAGTGGGCAATGGAAGACAGTCAGGGACCGAGAAATAAAGGGCTTCATTATCTGGAAGCCATGCTGAAATTCTACAGAGGTTTCCGTAAACAGGGTGTGAACGTAGACCTGATTGATATGACCTGTGATCTGGACAAATATAAAGTGCTGGCTCTGCCAATGGTCTATATGTTCAAGGAAGGTTTTGCGGAAAAGGTTCGCACATTTGTAGAGAATGGCGGTGTGCTGATCACAAGTTACTGGTCAGGAATCGCAGATGATACAGACAGATGTTATCTGGAAGGAACTCCGCATGGTCTGATGGACGTACTTGGAATCAGAAGTGCTGAGATCGATGGCCTTTATGACTGGGAAGAGAATTCGTTTGTTCCTGTACAGGGCAATGAACTTGGTATGGATAAGACCTATACATGTAAGTATCTGTGTGACCTTGTAGAGCTTCGTGGTGCACGTACTTTAATGACTTATGGAAGTGATTTTTATGAAGGAACTGCCTGCCTGACAGTCAATGAATATGGCAAAGGTAAGGCGTGGTATGTGGCAGCAGATGCTGACAAAGACTTCTACGGAGATTTTCTTGGAAAAGTGCTGAAAGACAGCGGTGTTTCCTGCAAAGTCAAGGGAGAAATCCCAGATGCACTGGAGATCACAGTGAGAGAGAACAAAAATGTGAAATACTATATTTACCAGAACTTCGGTACAGAGGCAGTAGAACTTCCTGTACCGGAAGGAGAGGTAAGCTGGATCTATGGCAATGGCAGTGACAAACTTAAAGTTTATGGTCTTGCAGTTGCAAAGGTTATCGTGTAAAATAAATAGCGATGGATGAGGAAATCCCTTCACTTTAAGCAGAGATTGAACTGCCTGGTGGAGGGGTTCTTTTTTTACTCAGGGAGAGGCAAAAGAATATGATTTCAAAAGCGCAAATTAAATATCTGTCAGGTGCGGCATCCTATGTCAGAGGACAGGATGTTTACCGGACCGGAAAAGTTCTGGATATGGATGTACAGGATGTAGGAGCAAGTGATGAAATCATTGCTTCAGTACAGGGCAGCGGCAGAAATGTTTATGAAGTGGATATATCTGTAAATAAAGAAGAAAATGAAATAGAAAGCAGTTATTGTGACTGCCCGGCATATGGCGAATACAGCGGAATCTGCAAACATTGTGTGGCAGTTCTGTTAGAATACAATGATTATGTGGCTGAACAGAGACGGGCTATTGTCCGTGAGAATCTTGCGCAGATAAATGGTGTAAAAAAAGGTATGAGAATGCGCACCACTCCGGAACTTGCGCAGCTGTTGCAGAAACAGGCTGTTGCGAAATCATTACCACTGATTCAGGAGAGCACTTACGGAAAGGTAAGACTTGAGCCGTTCTTTACATTTGACGGCAGGAATTTTTATGTGGAGTTTAAAATTGGGGCAGGGAAGCTATATGTACTGAAAGATGTATTTGCATTTGAGCAGGCAATGGCAGAGCAGGAAAATTATAAATATGGAAAAAATCTGCAGTTTGTTCATACGGAGGAATCTTTTGATGAGGAGTCAAAACTGCTGGTAAAGTTTATACGGAAATGGGTGCAGAATCATAAAGCGCTTTACAGACCTGGTTCTTTGTATGGATATTATGGCAGTTCAATGGAGAAAGTAAGACATATAAACCTGAAGGGAAATGAGCTGGCAGAATTTCTGCTTTTGTTGGAGGGAAGAGTTCTGGAAGGCGAGGCCGTCGGTGAATATTGCAGGGAATGGCAGATAACGACGAATCACCTGCCGAGACAGATGAAAATCAGAGGTTCTGAACAGGGGATTGAGTTGAGTGTTCACAAATTTTTGTGTGCAGGAATTACGGAGTTGTATCGGATTTATTTCTATGGAGACCAGATCTTTGTGGAAGATGCTTCAGAACTTCGGCCTGTTACAGATTTTATGGACAGTATGACTGCAGTACGGGGAGAGTCTGCGTTTATTGCGAATAATGATGTTCCGGCATTCTGCAAGGATCTTTTGCCGGTGCTGCAGAAGTTTTATGAATGTGAGATAGAGAACTTTGATCCGGCAGATTATGGAATGTTGGAACCGGAGTTTAAGATTTATCTGGATGCACCTCAGGAGAATATGATCACTTGCAGACCTGAAGTTTATTACGGGGAAAAGCAGATTTCTCTGTATACGACTGAGGAGATCGCTATGCGCGATATGGCAAAGGAGGCGGTTCTGCGAAAGGTGATCCATGAGTATTCTAATGCTTTTGATCCGGAGTCGCAGAGTTTTGCTATTGTGGATGATGATGAATTGATGTATGACCTGTTAATGTATGGAATACCAGCAATGCAGGCTATTGGTGACGTGTATATATCTGATGCTCTGAAACGGATGGAAATAAGGTCTGCACCGAAGATTACAGTGGGGATTTCACTGAGTGGAAATCTGCTGGAGCTGACACTGACGGCAGGAGAAATGTCAAAGGATGAGCTGATCCAGATTCTTTCACGTTATAACAGGAAAAAGAAATTCTACCGGTTGAAGGATGGATCTTTTATTAATGCTGAGGATTCAGGTCTTGATACAGTGGCAGAGCTAAAGGCAGGACTGCAGCTTACAGATAAACAAATGAAACAGGATACGATTGAAGTGCAGAAGTACAGAGCTCTTTATCTGGACGGGCAGTTGAAGGAGAGTCCTTTTGTTGCGGCAGTAAAGGATAAAGCATTCCGGTCACTGGTGAGAAATATGAAGACTGTTGAAGACAATGATTTCGAAGTACCGGAGAGTCTGGATAAAGTTCTGAGAGAGTATCAGAAGAGGGGATTTCTGTGGATCAAAACGCTGAAATATAACGGATTTGGAGGAATACTTGCGGATGATATGGGACTTGGAAAAACATTACAGGTAATTGCATTTCTGCTGTCGGAATTTAAGGAAAGAGAAGTAAATGTAGCGGAGAATGAAGCCGTACCGGGAGCCGATATGGTGGAGGATGCAACCGGGCAGTATGAAAAGAAGCAGAGAAATGCTTTAATTGTAGCTCCTGCATCTTTGGTCTATAACTGGAGCAGTGAGATTCAGAGATTTGCACCTGAACTGACTGCGAAAATGGTGACGGGAACTGCGGCTGAGCGAAGAAAGATTCTGGCAGAGGCAGCTCCTGCAGATATTCTTTTGACTTCCTATGATCTGCTGAAAAGAGATATCAGTGAATATGAGAAGTATAAGTTCCGGTGTGAAATTATAGATGAAGCCCAGTATATCAAGAATGCAAATACCCAGGCTGCGAAAGCAGTAAAAGAAGTTCAGGCTGATTTCAGACTGGCGCTTACAGGAACTCCGGTGGAGAATCGTCTGAGTGAACTGTGGAGTATTTTTGATTATCTGATGCCCGGTTTTCTTTACAGTTATAAGAAGTTTCGCGAAGAGGTAGAAATTCCGGCAGTTCAGAATTCGGATGAAGATGCTATGAAGCGATTACAGAAAATGATCCGTCCGTTTGTACTTCGAAGATTGAAGAAAGAAGTGCTTACAGATCTGCCTGATAAACTGGAAGAGAATATGTTTGTACAGCTTACAGGAGAGCAGCAGAAGCTTTATGATGCACATGTGAAACGTATGATGCTGATGCTGGATAAGCAGTCGGAAGAAGAATTTAAGTCCTCAAAGATTACAATTCTGGCAGAGCTGACAAAACTGCGTCAGATCTGTTGTGATCCATCACTGGTTTTCGTAGATTATAAAGCCGATTCTGCCAAAGTGGATATGTGTCTGAATATGATAAGAAATGCAGTGGAGAGCGGGCATAAAATTCTGCTATTTTCACAGTTTACAACTATGCTTGACCATCTTGCGAAGCGCCTTGAAGAGGAAAAAATCAGCTATTATATGCTGACTGGTTCTACAAGCAAGGAGAAGCGTGCGCAGATGGTAGAAAACTTTAACGAAGATGAGACTCAGGTATTCTGCATTTCCCTGAAAGCTGGTGGAACTGGATTAAATCTGACTGCAGCGGATATTGTAATTCATTTTGATCCGTGGTGGAATCTGGCAGTGCAGAATCAGGCAACAGACAGAGCACACAGGATCGGGCAGAAGAATGTGGTGAATGTGTATAAGCTGATCGTGAAAGATACGATTGAAGAAAATATCCTGAAACTGCAGGAGAAGAAACGTGAACTGGCGGATCAGATCCTGGAGGGCGAAGGATTGAATGTCAGCAGTCTTACCAGAGAAGAGCTGATGGAACTGCTTTCCGGAAACTAATGTGACAACAAGTTGATTCTTGAAACAATTTTGTCGGTACATGAAATGTCTGGTTGCTGTTACATGGGATTTTTTGTAAATACAGAAATGTATATTCTCCCTGTTTTTCCACATAATAACCATACAACATATGATATGGAAAATAAAAGGATACAAAGACAGTAAACTTCGATAAAAAGAAAAACAGGAGGAAAAAAAGTGCATGAAAGCTACAGGAATCGTTCGGCGTATTGATGACCTGGGACGTGTGGTCATTCCTAAGGAAATCAGAAGAACATTACGGATAAAAGAAGGAACTCCGCTGGAAATTTTTACGGACCGGGAGGGTGAGATCATTCTGAAGAAATATTCACCTATTGGGGAACTGAATATTTTTGCAAAGGAATATGCGGAAGCGTTGGCACAGTCAAGTGGAATGGTTGCGTGTATTACAGATCATGATCAGGTAGTTGCGGCAGCAGGCCAGGGAAGCAGAGAATATATGGGAAAACCTATCAGTAAGGCGCTTGAGGAAACGATTTCTGAGAGAGGTTCCGTGTTTGCCAATGGAAATGACAGAAGCAGGATTCCGGTAACGCAGGAACAGAGAGAGCCGTTGTATTCCCAGATCATGCAGCCGATCATCAGTGCAGGAGATGCAGTTGGTTCTGTGCTTTTGCTGGGAAAGAATGAACGGGATGTGATGGGTGAGTCGGAGAAAATGCTCATCAAGACTGCAAGTGGCTTTCTGGGACGGCAGATGGAGCAGTGAATACATGGAAATTTAGCTGACAATAAGTTTCCTGTATTTTTGTGCCAGGAAAACAGGGAGTGAACAAAAAAAGAATTAAGGGAAAATTAAGAGAATCTTCAGATGCAAAAGGTAGCAACTGGAGATTCTTTTTTGTATAATGAAAGAACAGTTAAAAGATGATCAGCTGTTTTCAAAATAGTTTATGTATTAAGGAGAATGAAATAGATGATAGCAATATATCTGGCACCACTTTATCTTTTAGTGTGCATCTATATTCTGCTGAGAACCCTGAACTGGATACAGGTGCTGCATATTGTTTTCCAGAATGTGTGGGTCTGCAGAGGAATTGGACTTGTATATCTGTTTGTTGTGTTTAGTATTTTGATTGCGTTTATGATGCCGGCTTCGGGATTTCGGAGATTTATGAAGCTTTTGAGTAATTACTGGCTTGGTGTGCTGGTATATACGATCATGACTGTCGGTATTGCAGACGGGTTGAGACTGCTGTTGAAGTATCCGCTGAAGAATCTGAATTTTCCCGGAAGGACCTTACTTTTTGGAAATGTGGGGACTGGTGTTGTGGGGGCGGTCTGTGCGGTAATCATTACGACAGTCAGTATTTATGGTGTGATCAATGCGGGAAATATACAGACAACAAAGTATGATATTTCCATTGATAAAAAGGCCGGAAAGCTGGATTCGCTGAATGTGGTACTGATTGCGGATCTTCATCTGGGATATAATATTGGATGCCGTCAGATGGAGAAGATGGTGGAGAAGATCAATGCGCAGAATCCTGATCTGGTTGTTGTTGCGGGAGATATTTTTGACAATGAATATGAAGCGTTGGACGACCCGGACAGACTGGCGGCAGTTTTGAGAGAAATCCAGTCAAAGTATGGTGTATATGCATGTTATGGAAATCATGATATTGAGGAGAAAATACTGGCTGGATTTACTTTTGGCGGAAAAGAGAAAAAAGAGAGTACCATAGAGATGGATTCATTTCTCGAAGATGCCGGATTTACGCTTCTCAGAGATGAGTATGTGCTGATTGATCATTCATTCTATCTGTATGGACGACCGGACTATGAGAGGCCGGGACGTGGAATAGATGAGAGAAAAGATCCGCAGGAAATTACGGCGGACATGGATCTGTCTCTGCCTGTACTGGTGATCGATCATGAGCCGAGAGAATTGCAGGAACTGGCAGATGCAGGCGTGGATGCGGATCTGTGCGGACATACCCACGACGGACAGCTTTTCCCGGGAAATCTTACGATTAAGTTGTTATGGGAGAATGCATACGGATACCTCAGGAAAGAAAATATGCATAATATTGTTACCTCCGGGGTAGGGCTTTTCGGACCTAATATGAGAGTAGGTACGAAAAGCGAGATCTGTGATATTACAATGCATTTTGAGTAGGTTCCGGATTTTGTAAAGGCGCGCCAAATGTGGTGTAGTATTCTTCAAGAGTAAGTCCTGTCAGTGTGAGACATCCGGCAAGCGGACGGGTTACATAGCGGATGTGCCAGGGTTCCCAGGGGATGCCTGTAACGGGTTCTTTATTTGCAGGATAGCGAATGATAAATCCATATAGAGAAGCATTTCGTTTGAGCCATTTTCCTTCAGGAGTTTCAGCAAATTCCGGGATAGGCTGATACTGGATTGATGGGCATGAAACATCCAGTGCAAGCCCGCTCTGATGCTCACTGGTGCCCGGAGCTGCGACATAAGGATTCCCGGTGTAGAGTTTCTGCTGACGTTTGTAGGAACGGTAACCGGAAATTCCGGTAATGATCAGAGATTCTTTCTGTGCTGCCTGTATCAGCATGAGAGCTGCATGGGCGGTACGGATTTCCAGGAGACGTTTGGGATCACCACAGGGTGCATCAAATGGAATTCCGATGTCAGTCAGATTCTCAGGAACATAGTCTGGTGGCAGAGGATGATCTTTGTTGATCAGACGGGTATACAGATTCATAAGAAAAGCCCCCTTTCCCTTTTATGTCTATGAGGAAACGGGGGCTTTTATGTGAATTAAATTTTCTTCAGGCCTATAAAAAGTAATCTCCCAGAAGATAAACTGCAGATTTACTGCTTATGAGTGTAAATCAGTCGAGAGATTTCTCACTCATTTCTTCAAGCAGATCTTTCTTCAGTTCCCAGAGTTTCTGAGAAAGGTCTACATATACTTTCTGCGGATTCACGAAACGTCTGGATTCATCCCAGAGAGTATTCTGCTCTTTCTGGCAGTAGTCACGAAGTTCCATAACAGATGGAGATTCGTATACACGTTTACCGGCTTTGATAACAGGAACGAGAAGTTCACGTACTTCGTAGGTTCCGCCAAGGAACTTGGTCTTCTTCCATGTGTCGATCGGGTCAAAGAGAACCATGTTTTCATCGGCATCTAATTTCTCGTCAACAAGGCAGATCAGGTCAGCTTTGATCTTGCCTGTTTTCTTGCTGTAGAGACGGTATACGGTCTTATTGCCAGGGTTGGTAACTTTCTCGGTATTTTCGGAAAGTTTAATCTTAGGAGTAAATTCGGTGCTGTCAGCGTCTTTAACAGCAGCAAGTTTATACACGCCTCCGAACGCTGGATTATCATCGGAAGTGATCAGTTTTGTTCCGACACCCCAGGAATTAATCTTTGCATCCTGAGCTTTCAGGCTTTCGATGAGATATTCATCCAGGTCACTGGATGCGGAAATGACCGCATCATCAAATCCGGCAGCAGCCAGCATCTTGTATGCTTCTTTGGAAAGGTAAGCAAGGTCACCGCTGTCGATACGGATACCGTATTTAGTAAGTGGAATACCTTCTTCACGCATTTCTTCAAACACACGGATCGCATTTGGAACACCGGATTTGAGGACATCGTAGGTATCTACCAGTAAGGTGCATGCATTTGGATAAAGTTTTGCATAGGTTTTAAATGCAGTATATTCATCCGGGAAGCTCATGATCCAACTGTGGGCATGAGTACCGAGGACTGGTACGTCAAACATTTTGCCTGTGAGAACACAGGATGTACCTGCACAACCACCGATTACTGCAGCGCGGGCGCCAAAGATACCTGCATCCGGACCCTGAGCACGGCGAAGACCGAATTCCATGATAGCATCACCCTTTGCTGCGTAGCAGACACGTGCGGCTTTGGTAGCGATAAGGCTCTGGTGGTTAATAATGTTCAGGATTGCTGTTTCTACAAGCTGTGCTTCCATAATAGGTGCTACAACTTTGACAAGCGGTTCTCGCGGGAATACAACAGTTCCTTCAGGAATTGCATAGATATCGCCTGTGAACTGGAAGTTACTTAAATATTCAAGGAAGTCTTCGTCAAAAATATTCAGATTTCTCAGATATTCGATATCTTCGTTTGTGAAGTGAAGGTTCTCAATGTACTCAATCATCTGCTCGAGTCCGGCTGTGATGGCAAAAGCGCCGCCGCATGGATTGGTGCGGTAAAACATATCAAAGATAACAGTCTGGTTTGTCGGATTCTTAAAATAGCCCTGCATCATAGTAAGCTCGTAAAGGTCTGTGAGCAGAGTCAGGTTATTTGCTCTCATAATAGCTCTCCTTTTTTGTTAATAATAATGTCTCATTGTCAGGAGCATATTATTATTAAAATTTCTTGTTGAAATATTTCTCCGGCTGCTTCTTTTGTCCGCAGGCGGTAATGATTTGTTACTTTTCATAATGGTAATAGTTCGTGAACCGCTGAAAAGTGATCGTTGCTGTTCAGCAAAGAATTTTATCGTGAACAGAAATAAGTTGTTATTGATTATAGCATAATTTTGCCCGGAGTACATAAAAAAAGTCCAGGAAATAGGCGGTATTTTCGCTTTTTTGAAGAAAAATAAAAAAAATTAAAAAAATTTCAAAAAAGGGGTTGCATTTTTTGAAAGACTATTATATAATACCAATTGTCGCGAACGAAGTAGCGAAAACAAAACATAAAGGGCTATCGCCAAACGGTAAGGCAACGGACTCTGACTCCGTCAGTTCAAGGTTCGAATCCTTGTAGCCCTGCTAAATGAGGCACCTCGGAAGAGGTGCTTTTTTGTATCTTTGAAATTAGGAAGAAAATGAAAAGAGCGATGTTGTTCAGGCAACATCGCTCTTTTTGGTAAATAAAACTTTCATGTTGTATGTTCACACTGAAAATAGTATTAATATAAGTTTATATATTTTTTAGAGCACTGAGTATCCATAACCACTGACCAGTGCGTCAATCTTCTGCTTTTTCTGGCACATTGGGCAGTTATTGGAAGGATAAGAATGGTAATCCGGTACATCTTTGGCACTGAAAATGGAGTGTACAGGGAGAGAAGCAACGCTGTCTACTCTACTGAAAATAGCAGCAACACCGCGGATGATGCCGCCGTAATAGAGGACACTTTCAATTGTCTTGGACAAAGTGGAGCCGGTGGTAATAGAACCGTTCAGGATCAGGATATTTTTACCTTTGATCATAGGCTGGTAATTATCACGGAAAATAAGCTGTCCGGAATTGCCGGATTCCGGTGAGATTACATAAATTGTCTGATGGGCATTCATAGAGAAAATGCCGGCTTTGGTCAGTTCTTCTGAAAGGTATGCACCGATTACTTCCAGGCCATCCATACAGATAATGGTATCAACTGGAGTAGAAACTTCATAATTGGAAGCCAGTTCATGGGCAATACGCTGTGCTTCAGCAGTTCTTGATTTCATGGTTGTGAGATCAAGGTAATGAGTAATGTGAGATTGAGATGTTACGAAATGTCCCGGAATTACTTTGAGCTGGATACGACTGTCACTACGGGCATAAACTTTTGTCATGTTTTCCTGATTCATAATAAAACCTCCCTTGTAAAGTGATGTATATTAGCTTTTTTGTATTGTACCATTATAGAAAGAAAAAATAAATAATATTGTGTAAAAATAATAAAAAAACATAATATTTACGATAATTGTTAAAATATTGCCGAAAAAGTTAGAAAATAAACAAATAAAATATCAACAAAAATGGTTAGATAAAATAGAGCATAATCACGAAAATAAAGATGAGGGTAGATTCCTTGCAACGCTTGTAACAAGATTAAAATTAATATATTAAATTTAACTTAATTAAGTAAAGAAAAAATGGATGAAAAGAGGAACGTACAAGGAACCAAAATCGTAGTTTAACCAAATCAAGTAAGTCCCCTGTTTCAATTGCAAAAAGCAGTGAGTGGGAACTTGCACAGAAATGATTTGATGGAGGAGTAAATATGTGGATCAGTCCAGATAATGAGAAGATTTTTTACAGCGGAAGAATCGACTGGAGCGAGAGGAAAGAGCCGACATTTGTATTTCCGGCAACATATGCACAGATCCATGATATTGCTCAGGGAGGAATCGCGTTGTTGGATCATACAGGGTGGTTTTATGAACCGGAGGCAGTGGGAATGGAGAGCGTGTGGGATAAGGTGCATTATAATCCGCAATTTAATTGTGTAACAAAGTGGGATTTCGCTCGATATACACCGCAGGTAGTTATCGTAGCAATCGGTCAGAATGATAATCATCCGGTGGATTATATGAAAGAGGATTATGACAGTGAGCAGTCTGTAAACTGGAGAACCCATTATAAGAAATTTATTCAGACACTGCGAAATCAGTATCCGGATGCGCATATCGTGTGCATTACAACTCTTCTGGAACATGATCCATCCTGGGATAAGGCTATTGGTCAGGTGGTACAGGAGCTGGAAGATGAAAAGGTTACCCAGTGTCTGTTTAAGAGAAACGGAAAACGAACTCCGGGACATTTGAGGATTCCGGAGGCAGAGGAAATGTCAGATGAGCTGGCAGAATATATTAATGGACTTAATATAACGGAATGGAAATAACAGATGTAAGTATAAAGGGAAAAGAAAACGAGAAACGTAAAGAATTGAAAGAGCAGGGACGGAAAAAATGGAAAAATATGATCTTACAAGAATTAAGAATTTAATGAGACGTGCACAGGCAGGTGAAGAACTGACAATAGGTTTTCTTGGTGGTTCCATCACTCAGGGAAGCCTTGCAACAGAACATAAGAATACCTATGCATACAGAGTATTTACATGGTGGAAAGAGACTTTTCCAAAGGCAGAATTTCACTATGTAAATGGAGGAATCGGAGGGACCACTTCACATTTCGGAGTAGCACGTGCAGTATCAGATGTGCTGATGTATCAGCCGGACTTCGTTGGAATTGATTTCAGTGTAAATGATGATCCGACAGATTTCTTCAAAGAGACATATGAGGGAGTACTTCGAAAAGTTCTTACATGGACTTCAGAACCAGCAGTGGTATTACTGAACAATGTTTATTATGATACAGGAATCAACGCACAGGAACAGCATGTGTCAGTGGGAGATTGGTACCAGGTTCCACATGTAAGTATTAAAGATACTTTATATCAGGAAATGAAAGCCGGTGTTTATACAAGAGAAGAACTGACTCCGGATGGACTGCATCCAAATGATAAAGGGCATGGTCTGGTAGCTGCTGAGATCATTAAATTCCTCGAGAAAGTAAAAAACAGTTTGGATGCAGAACCAGAAGGAAAGACAGGAGTATTTAGTGAGAATTTGGGAACTGAAATAAAAGAAACATCTGCAGGCAGAACAGAGTTTCCGAAACCACTGACTGGCAACGCCTATGAGTATGCACAGAGACTGACGATCAGAGAAATCTTTCCAAAACTTCAGGGCTTCCGTGCAGACACAGAAGAAAAACAAGGACATCTGGACTGTTTCAAAAACGGATGGATTGGAAAGAATCCAAAAGATAAAATTACCTTTGAAGTAGAAGCATCCTGTATTGCTATTCAGTACCGCAAGACGATCAAACGTCCGGCAGTAAAAGCGTTGCTGATCCTTGACGAGGATGTAAAAAATCCAATCCTGCTGGACAGCAATTTCGATGAAGACTGGGGTGACTGCCTGTATCTGCAGCCTATTTTACATCATGGAATTCATAAGAAACACAAAGTAGAAATCATAGTTCAGGATACAGATACGAAAGATAAAACACCATTTTATCTGATGCCATTAATTACAGCATAGCATGTTATAATAGAATGAAAATAGTAGCTGTCAGTGAAAAAGGCAACAGTTTATGAAAGCTATTTTAAAGGAATATAAAGGGATTTCGAAGAGTTTGTAATGAACTTTTCGGAATCCTTTTTTGCGTTACAGAGATTTTGAAAAAAAGGTTATTTTTCACAACAAGATAAGAAATGTTCAAGGCAAGATTATTAATCGACCCTAAACCGCTTTTTGAGTAGTATGTAATCAAGAAATATTTCTGGAGAACAAATAAAAAAATTCAATAGAAAAAAGGAGATTACTATTATGAGCTTAAACAAAATGAGAGACATTCTGAACGAAAACAAACCATCCGTAAACACAAGAATCTGGAGTACATGGCCAACAGTTGTAGAGGCAGCTGCATCAACAGGGAACTTTGATTACTTTGAATTCCTTGCAGAGTATGCACCATTTTCCTTCCAGGATCTTGAAAACTTTGTAAGAGCATGTGAGCTTCACGGAGCAGGTTCTATGATTAAAGTAGACTTTCAGAACAGAGCATATGTAGCTCAGAAAGCTGCTGCAGTTGGATTTCAGGCAATCCTTTTCACAGATCATGAGACACCGGATCAGGTAAGAGAAACATTAAAACTGATCACACCAAAGTCACCGGAATATGATGGAAAATTCGGATATCCAAATGCAAGATGGATCGGCTATCATCCGGAATTAAAACAGATGGATTACGCAGCAATGAACGGAAGCCTTGTAAAAGCTTTCATGATCGAGAAAAAAGAAGCAATGGATAACATCGAAGAAATCTGCTCTATCCCAGGCGTAGATATGGTACAGTTCGGACCTTCCGATTACTGCATGAGCCGTGGATGGAACTGCGCAGACCACAAAGAAGATATCAAAGAAGCACACGAAAAAATGATTAAAGTAGCTCTGGAGCATGGCGTACAGCCACGTGTTGAAATCGCTACACTTGAAGAAGCTGAATACTATAAAAACCTCGGCGTAAAACATTTCTGCATCCTGGATCAGATGGACATCCTGATGGCAGCATGGAACGGAACCTGCGGCGATGTTAAGAAAATGGCAGACAGCATCAAATAATTTTTATACAGGCGGAGGCAAGATATGAAAATTGTTGTATTAGACGGATATACAGAGAATCCCGGCGATTTAAGCTGGGCTCCTCTGGAAAAATACGGTGAACTTACAGTATACGACAGAACATCCTATGTAGATTCTCCTCTGATCGCAGAAAGAATCGGAGATGCAGAAATCGTCATCATCAACAAAACACCGATCACAAAAGAAACAATCGACAAATGCCCGAACATCAAACTCATTGCAGTTCTGGCAACAGGATACAACGTAGTTGATTACAACTATGCAAAAGAAAAAGGAATCCCGGTTGCAAACGTGCCGACTTATGGAACACAGATTGTTGGTCAGTATGCAGTAGGACTTCTGATGGAAATCTGCTCTCATTACGGACATCATGCACAGACTGTTGCAGAAGGTAAATGGGAAAATAATGCAGACTGGTGCTACTGGGATTACCCGATGATCGAACTCTATGGGAAAACAGCCGGAATCATCGGTCTTGGAAGAATCGGACAGGCAACTGCAAAGATTTTAAATTCCATGGATATGAAAGTAATCGCTTACGATGCATATGAAAGTGAAGCAGGAAAGAAACTTGCTGAGTATGTAGATCTGGATACACTTTTTGCACAGTCAGATGTGATCTTCCTTCACTGCCCACTCTTCCCGGAAACAGAAGGAATCATTAATAAAGAAAATATCGCAAAGATGAAAGACGGTGTCATCCTCATCAACAATAGCCGTGGCCAGCTCGTCGTAGAACAGGATCTGGCAGATGCATTAAACAGCGGAAAAGTTTATGCAGCAGGACTGGATGTAGTTTCCACAGAACCGATCAAAGGAGACAATCCTTTACTTAAAGCAAAGAACTGCTTCATCACACCGCATATTTCCTGGGCAGCACAGGCATCCAGACAGAGAATCATGGATATCACAGCAGACAATCTGAAAGCGTTTGTCGAAGGAAATCCAGTAAACATTGTGAATAAATAAAAAGATACGAAAGGAGTAATCACGATGGAACTCTTAATTGGACTTGATATAGGAACAACTGCTTTGAAGGTAGCATGCTTCGATAAGAAAGGCACACTTCTGGCAGTATCCACACAGGAGTATGATCTGATTACTCCGCAGACAAATTATGTAGAAGAAGAACCTGAGGTATACTGGAAAGCTTTTCTGGACGGGATTAACGACCTGAAAAGCCAGTATCCCATCAGTAAGACTGATAAGATCGCACTGGCAATGTCCGCACAGGGAGAAACGCTCTTATTCTTGGACAAAGCCGGTAAATCCCTGAGAAATGCCATTGTATGGATGGATAACAGGGCAGAAGAAGAAGCCAGGGAGCTGGAAGGCAAATTCGGAAATGATACCTGCTACAAGGTGACAGGTCAGGTAAGCTTTGAACCCTGCTGGCCTGCATCCAAGATCCTGTGGGTCAAAAAAAATGAACCACAAATTTTCCAAAAAACAGATAAATTCCTCTTGATTGAAGACTACTTCATCTACAGACTCACAGGAAAATTTGCCACAGAACCATCCCTGGTCTGCTCTTCCACTTACTGGGATATTATCAACAGAAAATATTGGCAGGAAATGCTGGACTATCTGGAAATCCGGGAAGAACAGCTTGCACCGGTAGTAGAATCCGGAAATGTGATCGGAAAAATCCTGCCGGAAGTAACAGAAGAACTGGGACTTGGAGAAGATATCACCATCTGCACAGGAGCACTGGATCAGGCAGCCGGAGCTATCGGTGCAGGAAATATCCGCGAGGGAATGTTCTCCGAAACAATCGGTGCGGCACTTGCGGTGTGTGTACCTGTATCCAGACCAGTATTTGATCCTGCCGGAAAAATGCCACTGTTCTGTTTCCCGCTGGAAGGAATGTATATGATCCATACCTTTACAAACGGGGGAATGACTCAGAGATGGTTCAGAGATAAATTCTGCAATGTAGAAATGATGGCAGAAGAAATGGGATGTGGAAATGCTTATGACATGATCAGCAAACAGGTAGAAAAAGTACCTGCAGGTTGTGACGGTCTGGTAATGTTACCACATTTATCCGGATCTATGGCACCGGACAGCAATGCAAAAGCAAAAGGTGTTTACTTTGGATTCACCTTACAGCATACAAAAGCACACTTCATGAGAGCTATTTATGAATCTCTCGGATACATATTAAAAAGAAATATTGATTCCCTTGCCGATATGGGGATTTATGTAAAAGAAATCCGTTCCTTAGGGGGCGGTTCCAAGAGTAAGATCTGGAATCAGATCAAGGCAGACATCAACCAGGTAACTCTGGAAACTGTAAAATCTGTAGAAGCGGCTTCTCTGGGAGCTGCGATCCTGGCAGGAAAAGCAACCGGAATTTTTGACAGTATCGAGAATGCGGTTGACAGTATGGTAGAAGTAAAAGACCGTACAGAACCCTGTCCGGAAAATAAAGAAGTATATGAAGCTGGTTATCAAATGTATCAGAAATTATTTAAGGACCTTACCGAATGCTTTGAATTAACCAGATAACGTCATCATACAAACCAGATGAAAAAATAAGAAATATATATTGGAAAAACCCGAAACTTATTAAAGAAAAGACCTTAAAATTAGCTAAATACTGGGATATATATTATATCCCAAAACAATAGAAAAAAGATGACAAGGAGACGAAAAATGATGTTAGAAAAGATTATTATCATGCTTACACATAATGACAAAACAGTACCGGATGCAATTGAAATTTTTGATGAAAATAAAGACCTTCCTATCCAGTACTGGGGATTTAAGGATGTAGGAATGGAACCTGCAAAGATGAAAATTCTCTGTGACAAGATGCATGAAGCAGGAAAGACTGCTTTCCTTGAAGTTGTATCTTACTCAGAAGAAGAGTGCATGCGCGGTGCAAAACTTGCAGTAGACTGTGGTTTCGACTATCTTCTTGGAACTCTTTACTATGACAGCGTTGCTGCATACATCAAAGAACACGGACTGAAATACTGCCCATTCGCAGGAAAAGTTTCCCAGAGCCCAAGTATTCTGGAAGGAACAGTAGAAGAAATGCTTGCTCAGGAAGCTAAATTTGCAGAAAACGGCGTGTATGGAACAGACCTTCTTGGATATCGTTATGTAGACGGTGATCCAAACGTTCTGGCAGCAGAATACATCAAAAATGCAAAACGTCCGGTATGCCTTGCAGGAAGCATCGGATCAGAAGAACGTATGAAACTTGTAAAAGAAATGAATCCGTGGACATTCACAATGGGAAGCGCATTATTTACAAAGAACTTCGTAAAAGACGGATCATTCCGCGATAATCTGAAATATGTTGTTGATTTCCTTAAAACACTCTAATTATTAAGTGTGGACATAGGAATCCGATTTTTTAGAACAACACTGTCAGGCAGATGATCCTGTCTGCCTGACATGGAAATTTTGTCTATAAAATATTGCAGGTAAAGGAGGACCGTACAGATGAAAGTAATCAGACAATGTGAAGCAAATGTAGAGCTGGACGGACCGGAGGTTGTCAGAACATATCTGGAAACCGGCAAGATTACTTTTGGCTCTTCTACATTACTTCCGGGACAGACCGGAGGAATTGATCCGGGACATCCGCAATCTCACGAAGTCTTTTTTGTGAGTCGTGGACATGTGATCATGCGTAACACAAATACTATGAAATGTTTCGAGCTGAATGAGGGAGATATTATCCTTGTAGAGGAAGGCGAACCTCATGAGCTTACCAATATTGGAATGGAGCCGGCAGTTATTACATGGAGCTGCGCACCGAGTCATATAAAATAAAAACCGGAGATATGCCGGTCTTATAAAATATAAAACGTGATATGCACTGCAAAAAAGCAGTGGAAAAGGAGGAATATATGAATCAGCCAAGAGTTGGACTTGTAGGAGTAACCTGCAAATATGAAAGCGGCGGACAGCGTGCAGAAGAACTGCTGTCAGGAATTAAGGATGCGTTAAAAAAGAAAAATCTGGATGTAGTATGTGCAGAAAAAGTAGCATGGGATTCTGCAGATGCTATTGATGTATGTAAACAGTTTAAAAAAGAAAATCTGGATGCACTGGTAATTGTAGAAGTAACCTGGACTCTGGATTCTATGCAGTATCTTTTTATTAATGAACTCAATCTCCCTACTGTATTCTGGGCAGTTCCATACACAGAGACATTCTCTATCGGATTTGTACAGCATTTCGGTTCTATCCTGAAAGCACAGGGATATGAATATGATTATGTATATGGCCTTCCGGAAGATGAATCACTTTCTGAAAAGGTTAAAACAGTTGCAGAGGCAGGACAGATCATCAAAGCTGTTAAAGAAATGCGTCTTGCACTTGTGGGACCGCGTCAGACCTGGCGTGTGGCAGGTTCCCAGGATATGTCTTCAGAAGAATGGGAGTTCTCACGTAAATTTGGTGTAACACTGGTTCATGTTGAGATGAGTGAAATTACAGATATTTCTGATACTATCAGCGATGAAGAAGCAGAGAAAAAACTGTCCTGTCTGGAAAAAAGAACAGGCAAAGTTCTGGCAGACAAAGAGACTATGCTTCATATGGCTAAAACATATATGGCAACAAAAGAAATCATCAAGAAATATTCTCTGGATGCACTTGCAGCAGAATGTTATCCGATGTATAGTGGGCTCATGAATATCACTTCTTCCTGGCTTGCAGATGAAGGAATTATCGTAGATACAGAAGGTGATATTGGACATACCATGGTTATGTATATGCTGAACATGGCTGCCAAAGGTGGCGCGTGTGCATTGGGTGAAGTGGGCAGTATGGATGATGTAAATAATATCCTCGCACTGGCCCATGAAGGAAGTACTGCACATTCTCTCGCAGTATCTCTTGATCAGGTACAGATTTCTCCAAGCGGAGATAAAGGTTGCTTTGTAGGACTGCCTTTGAAACCTATGTCAGATGTGACTGTATCAAGCATTGTAGGAAGCAAAGGACAGTATAAACTTCTGGTAGAAAAAGCAGATACAGTAGAAGCAACTCATGAAGAATGGGTAGAAGGTGGAGAGAAACTTCTGGTTAAACTTCATGTTGCAAAGAAAGCAAGCTCTGTTGTAAATGAACTTATGGAAAAAGGAATGGATCACCATCTTCTTGTAAAAGAAGGCGATCATACAGCAGTTATGAGTGCAGTGTGCAAATATCTGGGAATTGAAAAAGTTACGCTGTGATTTTCTGATCTGAAATATAGAAGATAATGATAAAGTACAAAAAGGTACAGCAGTTTATGGGACTGCTGTACCTTCTTTTGTCGTATGAAATAAGACAAAAAGAAACTCGGAATGACAAGATAAGAAATGTAGAAATCAAGATAAACAATAGTAAATAATATATCACAGAGTTATAATCAGTACATCAAAAGAAAACAAGAATCGGTTCTAAAAAGATAATCTGAAAGAAAGGTACGTGTGAGATTTATGAAAAATTATGTTGTAAAAGCAAAAGAGCTGAGAGAATATGTAGAGAAGATTTTTCAGGCAGTTGGATTAAAAAAAGAAGAAGCGGAATCAGTAGCAGAACTGCTTGTACATGCCGATTTAAGAAATGTACGCAGCCATGGTGTTCTCCGTACAGTTCCATATGTAGAAAAAATCAAAGACGGTGGCGCTTCTAAAGTAAGCACATATCCAGTTGTTCACGAAACAGCTAACACAGCAGTTATTGATGCACAGGGAGGACTTGGAGCACTGGCTGGTGAAAAAGCTGTGAAAATTGCCAGAGAGAAAGCAAAAAATAATCTGATCAGCATGGTAGTTGTTCGAAACAGTAATCATTTTGGAATGGGCGGACATTGGGCATTAAAGCTTGCCGGCGATGATATGATCGGTTTTGCTTGCTCTAACACAGATCTTACCATGGGACCGCCAAACTGCAAAGAGCCATTTATGGGCAACAATCCATTTTCTTTTGCATTCAAAGCAGGCGAGAAATATCCAGAGGTTTGTGTAGATATGGCGACAAGTGGAGTTGCTTTTGGAAAATGCAAAGATCTTGCAAAACGTGGAAAAGAAATTCCGAGTGGATGGATGCTTGACAAAGATGGAAATGATACAACTAAACTGGAAGACTGCTTTATGATGACACCAATGGCAGGACATAAAGGATTTGGAATTGCATTTGTTGTTGAGTTATTTGCAACACTGTTATCAGGCGGTGTGTTATCTCCGGATATTAACAATCAGGATCTTACAGATACACCAGAACTTTCCAGTCAGTGCTTTGCATGCTTCAATATTTCTGCTTTCCGTGATCTGAAAGAATTCCAGGAAACAGCAGAAAACTATATTGATCGTTTACATGAACTTCCGATGAAAGAGGGAGCTGCGAAATATCCAGGAGAGATTGAATATACAAATAAAAAGATTAATGAAAAAGAAGGCGTTGTTCTTCCGGAAACACTGGTAGACGATTTGATTGGACTGGGTAAAGAATTTAATATTAACGGAGAATTTCTGAAGGAAACTGTTACAGATCGACAGTAAAAAGTCGCTTTACAGGAGAATAGAAATTAAAACTATATAATGAGACTGATCGGTGGATTGCATGTTATGGGGAAAACATACAATCCACTTGATCTAAGGGAGGTATTTAAAATGAAAAAAGGTGTACTTGCGGCATTTATGGCAGCAATGCTGGCATTTAGTTTAACAGCATGTGGTGGAACGGGAACTTCTGAAAGCACGGATGAAACAAGCTCAGATTCATCTTCAGATAAAGTGGTAACATTGAAATTTGCACATACAGTTCAGTCAGGAACAAAGACTGCAGAGTGTATTGAAAAATTCTGTGAAAAAGTAGAAGAAGCATCAGATGGAAGATTAAAAATTGAAAATTATCCGGACTCTCAGCTTGGTGATGATGATGAGATCTGTGATCAGATTTACAATGGTGCAGCAATGCTTGATTATGTTGATCCGGCTAAAATGGAAGATTATTATGCTGATTACAGTATTTTGGTAACACCGTATTTCTTTGACAGTGCAGATGAAATTAAAGAATTTGCATGGTCAGATCTTGGACAGGAATTATCAGAAGGATGTGCGGCTAATGGAATGAAATGTCTTGATAATATGGGCGGATATTACGGAGCACGTCAGATTATGTCAAAAAAAGAAATCATTACACCAGAGGATATGAAGGATGTAAAATTCCGTGTTCCTTCAACTACTATGTGGGTTGCCATGGCAAACGCATGGGGAACAAATGCAACAAGTGTAGCTTTTTCTGAGGCATATACAGCATTAAGCCAGGGCGTTTGCGATGCGATTGAAAATCCTGTTCCGGCTATGCTGCAGGCTAGCTTCCAGGAAGTATGTAAGTATTTAAATATGACAAATCATATGTATGCTGCAAATGGTATTGTAATGAGTAATAAAGTATTCGAAAAGCTGGATAAAGATTTACAGGATATTCTGGTAGATACAGCAAAAGAATTTGACGAATGGACTTTCACAGAAGTTTCGGCAGAAGAAAAAGAGGCAGCAGAAAAAATGAAAGAAGATGGTGTAACAATCAATGATCAGGTAGATGTTGAGGCATTTAAAGAGGCATCAGAAAGTATCTACAGTACTTATGAAGGTTGGTCTGATGATCTGGTTGAGAAATGCCAGAAGACTCTTGCAGAGATTAGGGGTGAGTAAATGAAAAAATTTCTGACTAATATTGAAGAAATTATTACAGGCGCAGCACTCTGTGTTATGACAGTACTGATTGTAATGAATGTATTTTGCAGACTGTTTTTAAAGAAGAGTTTTACCTGGTCAGAAGAAATATCATATATTTGTTACGCATATGTGATATTTGTAGGTTCCAGTTCTTTGTATAAACGTTTCGGACATAGTGCTATTGACCTGGTGGTACGTGCGTTTCCTCAGAAAGTACAAGTTATATGTGCAATATTTTCTACAGGCGTATTGACAGTTACCTGTGCTCTTAGTTTTGTATTAAGCTGTGGATATTGTGCAAGCAGTTGGACCAGAAGAACACAGCTTCTGAAAATACCGTATTCAGTAGAAGCTTTTGCATTAGTACTGGGATTTGGATTTATGCTGATACATTCTATTATGTTCTTCAAAAATGTTATTACTAAAAAAGATTATTTCCATGAAATTCCAATATATGAGAATATATATAAAATCGATGCTCTGGAAGACCAGGTGCAGTCAGCTTTGGAATATCAGCAGGAAAAGGAAAAAGAAAACAAAGGAGGAAAATTATAATGCCAAATATACTTCCGATTTTAATTGTCTTTGTATTATTTTTCCTGGGTGTACCAGTAGCTTTTGCAATGCTTATTGCCAGTTTTATTTATTTCACATTTATGTGTGATGGTGTAAATATGTTTACTATGGTATCTTCGCTTTTGACTAACTCGGAAAGTTTTACAATGCTGGCAGTTCCATTCTTTGTTACAGCAGGAACAGTTATGGGATATGGTGGAGTATCAGAAAATCTTATGGACTTTTGTGAAATGCTTACAGGAAGATTTACTGGTGGTCTGGGAGCAACAAACTGTCTTTTATCAACATTCATGGGAGGAATTTCCGGTTCGTCCTGTGCAGATGCAGCATTTGAAGCGAAAATGTTAGTTCCGGAAATGGAAAAAAGAGGATATTCCAAGGGATATGCGTCAGCAATTACAGCAGCGTCTTCCTGTATCACTCCTATTATTCCTCCGGGAATTGCATTAATCATTTATGCAACAGCAGCGGGATGTTCTATCGGAGATATGTTCATGGCCGGATATATTCCTGGAATCCTGATTTGTGCGGCTTTGATGGTAACTAATTATTTTATTTCAAAGAAACGTGGCTGGTTACCAACCAGAACAAAAAATCCAACACCTCGTGAATTTGCAAAACAGACAGGTAAATCAATTTGGGCATTGCTGCTTCCGCTTGGAATCATTATGGGAATGCGTTTAGGATGGTTTACACCTACAGAATGTGCAGCAATCACAATTGTATATTCAGTGTTGGTAGGAGCTTTTGTTTATCGTAGATTAAAAATTAAACATATTAAACCCATTATTGTAGAATCTGTTAATAATACAGCTGGAGTATTGTTGATTCTTTCTTCTGCAAGCTTATTTTCAAGATATATGGTATGGGAAAGTATTCCGCAGAAAGCAGCAGCAGCACTCGCAGGAATTGCTACAAATAAAGTTGTATTTATTATTATTGTACTTCTGTTTATGTTGTTTTTAGGAATGTTCCTGGATACAGCAGCAGCTCTTGTAATTTTACCCCCATTACTTCTTCCTGTAGCAATGGGATTAGGAATTAACATTGTACATTTCGGAATCATTCTGTGTCTGATGGATACAATTGGTGGAATTACTCCTCCGTTTGGTGTAATGTTGTTTGCAGTTATGGGCGTGACAAAGGTAAGTGTCAGAGAATATCTGAAAGAAGGATGGCCATTGATCCTGGCTGTATTTGCCGTAATTTTACTGGTGAGCTTCGTACCAGAGATATGTCTGTTTCTTGTGAATATATAAAATAAGTGTAATATGAAAAATTATCGGAAAGAAAATAATGACGTATGTGATTACTTTCTTTCCGACTTTTTTTAATTTTAATCAGTAACATATCAAATTAGAAAAAATTTTTAGAAAAGGAGACAAAATGAAGACATTATATATATCTGATCTGGATGGAACTTTATTTAATAAAAGCAAAAAAATATCAACATTTACTGCAGATGTAATTAATAAATGTATTGAGGAAGGAATGCTGTTTTCCGTAGCAACAGCGAGAATGCTATATGGATGTGACTATCGTTTAAAAGATATACATATGACAATTCCGGGGATTTTGACTAATGGAGTGTTTTTGTATGATTTCAAAAATGAAAAGTATGTATCTGTGGAAAATATAGGGGCTGAAGTTGCAAAACAGGTAGTCAAAATTTTTAAAGATGTTAAGTTATCATGTTTTGTATATATTTTTACACAGGATAAGATAAATATTTATTATGATACTAAGTCTATGGAAGAGCAGACACAATACTATAGTGACAGAGCATTAGAAAAATGCGGCGAAGTAAAAATGGTATCAGATTTGAAACAGATACTGAATACAGGAGATATATGTTATCTTGCGTATACAGGACATAAAGAAGAATTGCAGCCAGTATGTGAAAAGTTGGATAAGCTAAAGGGGATTTGTTATTCATTCTATTTGAATATATATAATGGGATGTACTGTCTGGAAATATTCAGTGATAAAGCAAATAAAAAAAATGCGCTGATTAAATTGAAAAAACTTCTGGAGTGTGAAGAAGTGGTTGTATTTGGTGATAACTTTAATGATCTTCCAATGATAGAGCTTGCAGATAGAAGCTATGCACCGGAAAATGCGTTGCCAGAAATAAAGGAAAAAGTTACAGAAGTACTGGAAGATTGTGATCATGATGGTGTTGCAAAGTTTTTGAAAAATGAATTTTCAGAGAATTGATAAACATTAGATGAGAAATAAAACAGAATAATCGGAGCAGTCTGCTAGAGATATCATCTTTGATACTTTAGTAGCCCAAATAAGTGCCGCGGTCCAGATATTTATCAAGGGTTGCGGCATTTTGTATGATTGACATGAAGTATAGTAATAATCATGATGGTGTGGAAAAGGTGTAAAAAAACAAAATAGGAAAAGTAATAGACAAAAAAGAACATGGGAATAACGCAAATTATCTGATAAAATACAGCCATCAATTAGAAACGGAAAAATATTATAAAAATTAAAGAAAAAGGAGAAAAGAAATGAGTAAATACGTAGTACAGCCATTTACAAAACCTAGTTATGATTTGAGTTATTTTATGAACTTTTCACCAGATCGATTAAAAGCGGTAGCATTAATGGCAGAAGTTGGGCTTCCGCTTTACAAAATTCATCATTCTATTGTAATTGGTGATGTTGCATTACTGATTGCAGATGGGGTAGAAAAGCTCGAAGGTGTAAAGGTTGACAGGTATGTATGTGAAATGGGAGCATTACTTCATGATGTAGGTATCAGCCAGATTCAGAAAGATGATATGCCGGAACATGCCTTTATCGGAGCACAGATTGCCAGGGATGCAGGATATCCGGAAGAAGTGGCAAGATGTATAGAACTTCATGATTTTGCCGGACTGACAAAAGAATATGTAGAAGGTGCGAATCTGCCATGTGTAATTGAAAAAGATGATAAACTGCCGGTTACATGGGAAGAAAAAATCGTAGCATATGCAGATATGATTGTATCTCTTGAAGGAGAATGGTTTATGGATGTATGGAACGATGATACCTGTGCATGCAGAGCATATTACGATCTGCTCTCCATTGTATTTAAAACACGTACCGGACGGGTGCTCACAAAAGATCACCCACAGTTTCAGCATGAAATTGACTTCAACAGAGAAATGAGAAAGTACATTCCAAGAGAGGTATATGAAACCATCAGACCTAGAATTAACCGTATGAGAGATACAATACGTATGTCTGGTGAGTCACTTCCGTTCCCATCTCTGGACAGCTGGGAATAGACCAATAAATATTTTGGGTAAGCCTGGTTAAGGAAAAAGGAGTAGGCATATGGGGCAAAAAAAGAAATTTAATTATGTAGACTTTATATTGAAATATCTATCAGTTATTCTGATGATCATTGCACTTATTTATATTGGAGTAAACAATCATTACTTTTTCAAAGTAAATAATATTATCAGTATTTTGCTTCAGACTGCATCACTGGCTATTATGGCTATGGGAATGACTTTTGTGCTGATTACCGGAGGAATTGACTTGTCAATTCCTCCGGTAATGGCACTGGGAGCAATTCTTGGAACACTTTATATGCAGCATGGAGGAAATGGATTTATTGCTTTTCTTATTATGCTTGCAGTTGGTGTTGGATGTGGTCTTGTGAATGGTTATGCAATAGCATATTTGAATATGATTCCGTTCATCGTAACTCTATCCCTGCAGACAATTACATATGGAGCCTGTTTATGGATTGCATCTAATGGAATATCAGGTGTTAGTGATGGATTTAAACAGGTTGTTCTTTTTAAATTAGGAATTATTCCTTTTCCAATTATACTGATGTTTTTATTGATGATCATTGCAGAAGTTATGTTGAAAAAAACATATCTGGGACGTGAATTATATCTGGTAGGAACAAATGTAAAGATGGCAGATGTTTCTGGAATTAATTCTAAAAGGGTTATTCTTTCTGTATATGTTTTGTCGGGCATTCTGGCATCACTGGCAGGTATGATATATATAGCACGTATGGGGGCTGCATCAGCATCCATGGGAGCAGATACTGCAGTCACAGATATTGTAGGCGCAGCGGTTATTGGCGGAGCCAGTACAAGTGGTGGAATAGGTACAGCCAAAGGAGCTGTGTTCGGAGCTATATTTATTACTATCATTGGAAATGCGGCAAATATGCTTCATCTTTCCTATAATGTCACAATGATGATGAAAGGAATTTTGATTCTTGCGTTTGTTGCAATGGATATGATCAGAAGAAGCAGGAGGGGATTGTAATGCATGAAGTGACATTAAGAATGAAACAGATTAAAAAAAGTTTCTCCTCAGTTTCTGTTTTAAAAGGTGTAGACCTGGAGGCAAGATCTGGTGAAGTTTTAGCGCTATTAGGAACCAATGGCGCTGGTAAAAGTACATTGATGAATATACTCTGTGGGCTTTTTAAACAAAACAGCGGGGAAATTGAATTGGATGGTAAAGTTGTAAGTTTTAATAATCCTACGGAAGCAGCAGAAGCAGGGATTGCATTTGTTCAGCAAGAAATGACACTTATGCCGACTATGTCTATTGTAGATAATCTTTTTCTGACAAATTATAAGAAAAAGGCCGGACTGATTCAGTATAAAGAGTTAAAGGAAAAATGCAAAGAAGCGTTAGCAAAACTGGGATGTAATTATGATCCGGATACACTGATTCAGAATCTTGGCGCAGGAGACAGACAGTTGGTGCAGATTACTCGTTCATTGCTTATGAATCCGCACATTATTATTTTTGATGAAGCTACATCATCTCTGACACCAAGAGAAAAACAGAGATTGTTTAAAGTCATCAGATCCTTAAGAGATTCAGGAGCTACGATCATTTATATCACACATATGATGGATGAAATTTCTGAAATATGTGACAAACTTATGGTGCTTCGTGATGGCGTCAGATCAGGAATGATGGATGCAAAAGAGTACAATAAAGCGGAACTTGTAAGTACAATGGTTGGAGATAAGGCAAAAGAAATGAATTCTGCCCATCGAACAGTTAAAAGCTTTGAAAACAGTCCCGTATATATGAAAGTAGATCACTGGACAGAAACAGGAGTTGTGTCAGATATCAGTTTTGAACTTCATTCAGGTGAGGTTATGGGGCTGTGGGGACTTCTGGGAGCAGGAAGAACTGAACTTGTACGTTCCTTATGTGGCCTTGATCCTGTGGATTCAGGTGAGGTTGCTATTATTCAGGGAGAAAAACTTGAGCCAATTTCACCTAAACAGCTTTTGAAAAAAATTGCTTATGTAACAGAAGACAGAAGGGTTGATGGACTGGCATTAAAATTATCTGTAAAAGAAAATATGGCATCTGCTAATCTGAAGGGACTGACAAATGGAACAGGTATTTTTATTGATGAAAAGAAAGAGGCAGAAATCTGTGACAAATATGTAAAAGAACTTTCAATAAAGATTTCTTCAGTAAATCAGCCAATAGGAACATTAAGCGGTGGAAATCAGCAGAAAGTTATTATTGGACGATGGCTTCAGAAAAATCCGCAGATATACATTTTTGATGAGCCTACACGTGGTCTGGATATTGGCGCAAAAGCGGATATCCTGAAAATGATCCATGAATTGTCTCAGCAGGGGGCTGCTGTACTGGTAATTATGTCGGATATTGAAGAAATCATGAGTGTATGCCATAGATATCTGGTTTTACATAATGGAAAGGTTACAGCGGAGCTTCCGTATACTGCGACGCAGGAAGAGCTCATGGCAGCATCTGTAGGAGTGGAGGCATAGAACAATATGAAAAAAGAGACGAATGTAAAAGAATTTCTGATGAAATATGGATTCGTAATCATTCTGATCCTGGTTACGGCTTTCTTTGGAATTACTACTAATAATTTTATCACTGTAAAAAATTTATTTTCTATTCTCCATAATGCAGCACCTGTTTTCGCGTTTAGTGTTGGTGCAGCTATGGTAATTATGTCGGGTATGGTTGATTTGTCTATCGGATCTACAATGTATCTGTCGGCGGCAATAGGAACCATATTGATTGTGCGGAAGAATGTGCCTATTATCCTGGCGTTACTGGCAGTAGCTGCTATATGTATTATAATCGGTATTATTAATGGCTTGGTAATTGATAAATTTGATATGTCACCGATGATCGCAACAATGGCAACGATGATTGTAATCAGAGGTCTAGCACAGTATATTACTAACAGTGTAGTTATTTCGCTTCCGGATTATTTGAGAAAGTTAAATTCATTGAAGATTGGCGGTATATACATAGATATATTTATTGCAGCTATTGTACTGATTCTGACAGAAATAGTACACAGAAGGACATCTTTTGGAAGATATGTTACAACTATCGGAAATGATAAAAAGGTTGCGGAAAAATTAGGAGTCAATGTCCGGAAAACAACGGTAAAAATGTATGTATACAGTGCATTAATGGCTGGTGTTGCAGGTATACTTACTGCAATTCAGACAGGAGGGGTTGCTACAACATTTGGATCAGGAAAAGAGTTTGTAGCAATTTCGGTAGCTGCAATCGGTGGAATTAGTATGAGTGGTGGATCAGGAAGAATGCTTACAGGGATTACATTAGGAGTTCTTACCCTGTCAATTATTGAAAGTGGTTTGAACTTTGCCGGAGCATCTCCATATGCATATCGGTTTGTGCAGGGTGGCATTATCTTCATTGCGATGTATGTACAATCATATCAGGCAATGATCAGAGTAAAAGCTAAAAAAATTGAAAGTGAATAATAAAAACATATAAAAGAAAGGGGTATATTTTATGAAAACTAAGAAGGTATTTGCACTCTTAATGGCGGGGCTTTTAGCATTAAATGCGACAGGGATTTCCGTACTTGCAGAAACAGAGGAAAATGACAGTACTGAAACGACAGAAGAAAATGCGCTGAATCCAGAAGATGATTTTGACGGTGGCGGAAAGAAAATAAGAGTGGGTTTGTCATGGGAGGAAATGCAGAGTTCTATTAACCAGGCATGGCAGGATTATTTCATGCAGTATTCAGAAGAATATGGAAAAAAACATAACTGCACATTTGACTGGATAGTTACTGTTGCAGATGGTGATCCGTCAAGAGAACTGTCCAATATTCAGGATCTGATCAATCAGGAAGTGGATTGTATTGTTGCATGGGCAGATAATGGAGACACAATTGGTGAATCTATTAATGCAGCAAAAGATGCCGGCATTCCGTTTGTTACTTTTGACCATGAATCATCCAACGTAAAACCGGATGCACATGTAGGCGAAGACAGTTATAATCAGGCTTATACTACAGCTACAAAGATGGCAGAAATATTAAAAGAAAAAGGTGAAACAGATGTAAAAGCCATTGTGCTGCAGGGAACACTTACTGATTCAAATGCCATAGCGAGAGGAAATGCATGGAGTGATGTAGAAAAGGAAACTGGTGCCTGGGAAACAGTAGAGTGGGTTCCGACAGACTGGGAAGCAGAAAAGTTCAAGAGTGGACTTGCAAATGCATTAGCTGCAAATCCGGATGTTAATCTGATTTATTGTGAAAGTGATTTTGCTTTTAACTCTGTAGAAGCTGCACTTGAAGAATGTGACAGATTATATCCGATTGGTGATGAAAAACATGTGTATATGGCTGCAGATGACGTACAGCCACAGGGATATCAGGGACAGTTGGACAAATATATTGATTGTGGAACTACCTACGATGCATGGAACCAGGCAGTGGCAGTAGTGGAAGTTGTTGCTAAACTTGCGTGTGGAGAAAAAGTACCACAGGAAAATTATATTGAAGGTCGTTTGGCTACTCCGGATACTATCGAAAGCATGGAAAACATTTGGTCAAGAGATTATTCGGATTGATATTGGATAGATAAGTAATTTATAAGAGATAAAAGATTTTTGCAGATAAAATTAAGAGACTGTCTGGAAATAGATAGTTCTATAACAGGGAGAATGTAACTCGTGTGGAGTTACATTCTCCCTGTTTATTTCTAAAAAGAAAAAAAGATGGCTAACGATAACTACCTTTCTCTACGTTACATGTTATAATGTAACCATGTTAAAAACTAATTATTATAGTATTTTTTGAAGATGTTTGACAGAAGTTATGAATCGCAAAATGTGTTGGCTTCTATTAAAAAAGTAGAGAATTGCATTTTGGATGATTGTGATCACAATGGGGTAGCCAAATTTCTGGAAAGGGAATTTGCAGAGAATTGATTAGTGTTACCTGAGAGAAAGGGATAAACTTATGGGAAAAAAGGGAAAGGATATCTTAGGTACATCAGCATTGGTCTGGCTGACTGTAGGGAATATGGTTGGATCAGGAATTATGGTACTGACGGGCGCAGCAGCTGCAAAAACAGGATATTCAGTTTGGCTTGCATTTATTATTGCAACTGTGCTGGGATTCTTGGGAAGCTGGCCACAGATTCTTGCAGCAGGAACATCTGTATTGGATGGAGGAATGTTTTCTTTAAATTCATATTTTGGACATCCTGTTTTTGGAGGTCTGTATCTGATGGGAACATTGCCGGAGATTATGGGACAGGCATCTGTTGCATTGGGAATTGGAATGTACATAAAAACAATGATACCAAATACAAATACAAGAATTGTTGCAGTTGTAATTGCAGTTGTATTTTATCTGTGTAATATTCGAGGAGTCAGTGTGATTGCTGGCGTTCAGAAATATATGGTATACATATTGTTTGCGGGATTGGGAATTTTTACGGTTGTAAGTCTGAAAGGGTTGAATCCGGAAGCCGTTAATTTTGCCGGAAATGAGTTTATGACTCATGGATGGAAAGGCTTTATAGTTGCTGTTAATATGTTGACTTTTTCAACTCAGTCTTATTGGGCCAGTCTTTCTTTTTCAAAGTATGCGAGAAACCCAAAGAAGAGTGTTCCTAAAGCAATGGTAATCGCATTTCCGATTATAATGGCTATTTATGGACTGGTTACATTAGCTGGAGTTGGTGGTGTAGATTTGCAGACATTTGCAGGAAATACATTAGGTGATGTTGCTAAAGTAATATTTCCAAGCTGGTTTTTCTACATTTTTATTATAGCAGCACCCATGATGGCACTTGCTACAACGCTGAACGGAAATCAGTCGGCATATTCACTGATGATCGCTCCGGCTGCAGAGGAGGGATGGCTTCCTAAAGTATTTACAAAAACAAACAGAAAAGGTATGCCATATGTAGCTGCAACATTGGTTGCATTGATTATTATTCTGCCGGTTATATTTAACTGGGATGTGGATTTCATTACAGCAAACGTAATGTTATTTACTAATCTTGCAGGAATTCTTCAATATTTTGCAATGTGGAGAATGC
Source organism: uncultured Blautia sp. (assembly GCA_905209435.1). Next base: position 48,157 of record CAJLTE010000004.1, read on the forward strand.
CAGTGAAATACCCGGAACTTTGGGACAAATCAACATTTCACATGAAAAAATGGAAGTTCCATCTTCTTATGCTGCTATCATTTGCAATCAGAATGGTACTTCTGGGAGCTGCTATTATTAGTCTTAGTACGAAGAGCTTGATCATTAATATTTTGGTAGCTGTTATATTGGCGCTATTTTGCATTATCAGATTTAAAATGGGAATGGTTAATTATAAGACGGAGCAGCCGCAGAGAGAATATCTTGATGAAGAATAGAAAGAAGCTTGTTCACATTGGGTGGGCAAGCTTCTTTTCTTTTAAGTTAATATAAAACAAAAGAGTTATTTGTTTTTATACTCTGCAGGGTTCGTGCCTGTAAATTTCTTGAATGTTTTATAGAAATAGCTGTAATTATTAAAACCGGATAATTCTGCTGCTCTGGTAATAGGCATATTGCCTTTTAAATAATGCCTTGCCTGTGAAATCCTTTTTTCGATAATGTAATTGGTAAGAGTATAATTAGTAATGTTTTTAAATATACGGCATATATAATATTCACTGTAATTTACATGTTGTGCCAGAGTTTCCAGAGAAAGATCATCTGCAAGATGCTGATTAATATATTCTACGAGAGAAGCAACTAATGCTACATGTCTGGAATCTTTATCATTATGATAGATACCATCAAAACAATCACTATACAGATAAGATGCTATCTGATGAAGCAGAGCTTTTTCATACATATCCTGACCATGAGCCGGTTTTTGTTCCATATAGTCATGAAGGATACGAAGATATTTGTTCAGACATTTTCCTTCAACGTGAAAAATAGGATAATGTTGATTACTTGTTGTAAAAATATCCAGAAGATTGGAGTTTACAGTATTAAATGACAATAGAAGATTAGGGTCAATGCTGATGCTGAATCGTTCATAGTAGGTATTTTTGTTATATTTTAATGTATGTGGATCGAACATATTAATCAGTACAATATCACCGCGCTTGACAAGATATTCCTGCCCGTTGATTGTAAAAATTCCTGCATTGCCAAGATAAATTACAATTTCATAAAAGTCGTGATAATGTAATTCTGTTTTCATTTCATTTTGCGGTGTACGGAATAAACAATCATAGTCTCCTTTATAGACGGATGAACGTGAAAGAAATTTTGCTTCCATAAACAATACCCCTCTTTTTAAATAAATTAAGAATGGTTGTTGGATTTTATCTGCTAGATACAGTTTATATAAATATAAAATGAAAGTCAATGTAATCGCAAGATAAGAAATGTATTGCACAAGATACAACATGGTATTGCCATAAGGATTGTTTATAATAAATTTTAATAGAAAGAGACAGGAATATAAAAGTTCACAAAATTTACTGGAAAGGGGCATGATGAAAGAATTGGACAAATATATATTGCTAGCAGGGACAAATATTGTAATTACAGGCGTTGGATAGAAAATTCGACTGGCAGTAGCAAAGCTTTTGGTAAAGTATGGAGGCAAAATGGCTATGACTGATCATAACGGTCATTCTTTCATATAGGCTGAGAAGACTGAAGGGAATGCTATTGCTTTTAAGTGTAATGTTGCGGACGAAGCGCAAGTAAAGAAAACTGTAGATAATATTTTGATAAAGAATATAATGGATATGCGACAGGAAGCAGTGTGATTGTTGATGGCGGAAGAGTCTGCTGATCATGAACGACAGAGAAGAAAAGGAGGATTACTTATATGCTGAATTTTGAAGAACAGAAAAAAAGAGTACTTTCCGGCCTTATGTATAATGACCTTACACCGGAACTGGTTGAGGCTAGAAGGGTTGCAGTAGAGCTGACAAACGAGTATAATGCTTCTTATGGACAGCCTCCGGAAGTGCGTGAGCCGCTTCTGCGTAAGATTCTTGGAGAGATGGGGGAGGATGTATTTTTCGAGCCATCTTTTAGATGTGAGTTTGGTTACAACATTAAGATAGGAAATCATTTCTATGCAAACTTTGATTGTGTGATGCTTGATCCGGGCGGAATTGAGATTGGAGATAATGTTCTCTTTGGACCAAGGGTAAGTATTTATACAGCGAGACATGCATTTGATGCAAAAGAGAGAGGTGCAGGAGCCTGCTTTGCAAAGAAGGTTAAGATTGGAAATAACGTATGGGTTGGTGGCGGTGTCCATATGGATCATGGAATTACAATCGGTGACAATACTGTGATCGGTGCAGGGAGTGTGATCACCAGAGATATTCCGGCAAACGTAGTAGCCGCAGGTGCACCTTGCAGAGTGATCAGAGCAATTACAAAGGCAGACAAGTCGGATTATTTTCATGTTCTGGAAACTTTATATGATGGAAAAGAATAAAAATGAAAGTAGTACTTGCAATTGATTTTTTAATATTAGAATAGTAAAGGAGCGGATTCAAATGAAGAAAAATTTAGGAGCAGCACCTATGATATTTCCACAGCCGGTGCTTATTCTTGCAACTTATGACGAAAATGGAAAAGCAAATGCCATGAATGCAGCATGGGGTGGTATTGTGGGTAATGATAAGATTATTATAGAACTTGCCAGCCATAAAACTACAGATAATATTATGAATCGTAAAGCATTTACGGTAAGTATAGGGGATAAGGCGCATATGCTTGCCTGCGATTATGTAGGTATCGTGTCTGGAAATAAAGTACCGGACAAGATGGAAAAAGCAGGATTTACTACAACAAAAAGTGAGTTTGTTGATGCACCTGTTATTAATGAACTTCCTGTTGCACTTGAATGTGAACTGATCAAGGTGCTGGAAGGCAGTATGTATCTTGCTAAGATTGTAAATATTGTTGCAGATGAAAGTGTTCTTTCTGATGAAGGAAAAATTACATTAAGCAAGTTTTTTCCGATCACATATGATCCTTCAGAACATGGCTATTATGCTTTGGGCGAACGTGTTGGTAATGCGTTTAAAGACGGAGCTAAATTAAAATAAAAATCGTGGTAATTAAAGCAGGACGTATGGCAACAATATCAGCTGTTATATGTCCTGCTTTAAAATTTTCTTATAAAAAATACTTACCGGATTAGAGAATGGTTTGGTAGAATCGATATGGATATAATGTTATAATAGTGCCTGGGGTTTTGTACCCTGGGTAATTTTTTTTATGAAGATATACGGGGTTTAACCAAACTGCGGAGCAGTTATTTGGTTATGAGCAAGTAGCGAAGCGGATGGGGAATACTCCATTGACAAACTTAAATTTTCAATACGAAAAATTTGATTATATAGGAGGAGATAAGACATGAAATATGATTTTACATCAATCATAGACAGACATAATATGGATGCCATAGCAGTAGACGGCTTAGGGGGTGGAGGAATGAGTCCTGCGAAACCGAAGGAAGGATTTGACGTTATTCCAATGTGGGTAGCAGATATGAATTTCCCTACAGTACCGACGATTCCTGAGGCGATCATTGAACGAGCGAAACATCCGGCATATGGATATTTTGTACCGAGAGAAGAATATTTCCAGTCCATCATTAACTGGCAGACGAAGAGAAATGGTGTCACTGGACTGGCCAAAGAGCATATTGGTTATGAAAATGGTGTGCTGGGATGCGTGGTTTCTGCATTAACTGCTTTTGCTGCACCGGGAGATGCAGTACTGCTTCACAGTCCGACTTATATCGGTTTTACCGGATGTATTGGAAATAATGGATTTAAAATGGTTCACAGTCCATTAAAGAAGGATGAAGATGGAATCTGGCGCATGGATTTTGAAGATATGGATGCAAAAATCAAAGCTAATAACATTCATGTAGCAGTATTTTGCAGCCCTCATAATCCGTGCGGACGAGTATGGGAGAAGTGGGAAATCGAGAAAGCAATGGAAGTTTACAAGGCAAATGACTGTGTTGTAATTTCTGATGAAATCTGGTCAGATCTGATTCTGGATGGCTATAAACATGTACCGACGCAGTCTGTAAGTGAGGATGCCAGAAACAGAACAATCGCAGTTTATGCACCAAGCAAGACTTTTAATCTGGCAGGTCTGGTTGGCAGTTATCACATTATTTATAACAAATATCTCCGCGACAGAGTTGTGGCAAAGAGTAGTAAACCTCATTACAATGAGATGAACGTTTTGTCCATGCATGCGCTTATCGGTGCATATAAACCAGAGGGTTATGAGTGGGTAGATGAACTTCGGCAGGTACTGACTGGAAATGTAGATTTTGCCTGCAATTATATCAAAGAGCACTTCAAAGGAGTAGAAGTCAGCAGACCGCAGGGAACGTATATGTTGTTTCTGGACTGCACGAAATGGTGTGAAGAACATGGAAAGAGCATTGATGAAGTACAGAAAGCAGGATGGGATGTAGGCGTTGCATGGCAGGACGGAAGAATGTTCCTGCATCCGTGTGCAATCCGTATGAATCTGGCATTGCCGCTCAGCAGAGTGCAGGAGGCATTTGACAGACTGGATAAATATGTATTTAACCAAATCAAGTAAGTCCCCTGCTTCAATTGCGAAAAGTAATAAGCAGTTGATTTATCCGAATAATAAAAGATAAGGTGATAATGGAAATGATGTATATTGTGGAACGAATCGAAGAGCTGGATTTTGGCTGTGAAGGCAGACCCGAAGGAATGAAGGATATGGTTCGTGTAATTCTTAAAAGTGATAACGGGGAGGAAGAATCCATGAAAGTGGAGGATGATTGGCTGTATGCGCATGGAATTGATGAGGGAGACAGAGTAGAACTGGATGCAGAACATAAACCTGTTAAGGTTGTATCCGAGGTTATCTGATCTGCCTGGAGGAAACTAGTGGTTATCTGAATAATCATAAGAAAATCTTAAGAATTTGTCCCTTTCATATTAAGATGTGTTGATTATTCTAATATCAGAAAAAGAAATAAGAGATTTAAAGAGGGAGGTGTATAAAGTGGCAAATATTCTGGTCTGCGATGACGATAAGGACATCGTAGAGGCAATCAGTATTTATCTGGAGCAGGAAGGTTATACGATTTTCAAAGCATATGACGGTCTGGAAGCAATCAATGCACTGCGCAGTCAGCCGGTGGATCTGCTGATCATAGATATCATGATGCCGAAGCTGGATGGCATCCGGGCTACTTTGAAAATCAGGGAAGAGAATCCTCTTCCGATCATTATTCTTTCGGCAAAGTCAGAAGATGCAGATAAGATCCTGGGATTAAATGTGGGAGCTGATGATTATGTGACGAAGCCCTTTAATCCACTGGAACTGGTTGCGAGAGTGAAATCACAGCTTCGAAGATACACAAGACTGGGAGCGGCAGTGCCTCAGGAAAGTGCTCACATATATGAAACTGGTGGATTAAGTGTGAACGATGATCTGAAAGAAGTCAGAGTAGACGGAGATCTGGTGAAACTGACACCGATTGAATATAACATACTGCTTCTGCTGATGAAGAACCAGGGAAGAGTATTTTCAATCAATCAGATTTATGAGAACATCTGGAATGAAGAAGCGGTGGCCGCTGACAATACAGTGGCAGTGCATATCCGACATATCAGAGAGAAGATTGAAATCAATCCAAGGGAACCCCGATACCTGAAAGTTGTGTGGGGACTGGGTTATAAGGTTGAGAAAATGTAACCAAATCAGGTAAGTTCCCTGTTTCAATTGTGAAAAGCAATAAGTAGTAAGCAAGGACTTGGAATAAGCTGGTTACTTACAGAGCGAATTAAGAATATCCATATAGCTTGGATTTAAAAGGTAATGAAGTAGATAAAAATAGAAATAAAAACTTAAAAAGGAAAGGGACGAACACTATGAAGGGAAAAGGGTATAGAAGCAGTTTTGCCAAGGCAGTCTGGATCGTGATCGCGCATCTGGCAGCAGTGGCTGCGGCAATCTGTGCAGCCATGTTTTTAATGATCTATCAGACAGGAATCCGCCTGGATGACAGAGGAAAAAGTTACACAGAATCAGAAGCATTTGAGAAACAGATCAGTGACAGAGGATCTGATATTCTTGTCAGTCTGGCGGCGCAGGATGACATTAACTATCTGAAAAATGCCGGTTCATCGGCAGTGATCGATCTGGCAGAATTTGAAGAAAAAGGAAATACCCGTGACTCGATCAGAGAACTTTCCCTGAAAAATACTTCTGGGCTTGCATACTCTGTAAGTGAGCTTCTGGAGTGGGGAAAAGACTGGGAGGCAAACTATTATGAAGGTGTTTATGACGAAGATTCACAGATCATAAGATGTGAATCTTCTGACGGAACCAGCCACTATTTTTATCGGACTGACTTTAAAAAGCTGGTGGCAGATGGAACACTGAAAATTAATTACAATACAGATTTTCTTGAAGAAGATGATTTCGAATCGAAGACCGAGTCCGAAAAACTGGATACCGTAGCAGATGAACTGTATTATGGATATACATCACAATCAGAGAATATCGGCAGTGTTACGGATACCAGAACAAACACAGAATATCCGGGATGTTTTTTCGTAGAACTGAGCCAGCTGGACGAGAAATTTGCACCACAGGGAGCTGAGAATATCCTGGACGCTGTAAACAAAAGCACGGAATGGAACGGGAGACTGGAGGACGCATATAAAGAGTTATTTACACTTCTGGACTGCATCAGTGCCATACAGTCTGATGAACAGGTCGATGACTATACGACATCACTGGCATCAGTTTTTCATACCGTGGGAGACTACACCGAAGGGAGTACCAACCTCACATATCTTTTCGCAGATAAAGAAACACAGACAGTTTACACAAATAAGGAAGCGTACAGAAACTACGCACAGCTGGAGCAGAACCTTAAGAAAATATCTGAAGGAAATGCATATGCGATTGTACGCCCGGAACTGAGTGAATGTGATACAAATGTTGCAGGAATGAAATCCAATGCAGATCTACAGGTGTGGAATCATACGATCAAACAGAACTTTGATACAGAAGATTTTGTATATGCAGTGACTGTAGATACAGCATTTCCAATCGAAGATTCGATGGCATCTGAAAAAGAGAGTTTTGAAAAATATGCGAATCTTATGCTGCCGATGATTGCTGGAGCAATTATCGGATGTGTGCTCTGGATTATCAGCATGGTATGGCTGACAGTTGCAGCAGGCAGAAAGCCGGAGGATGAAAAACTGCATCTGAATAATTTTGACAGATGGTATACAGAGATTGCTGCTGGAATTGTAATTGGCATCTGGGCAGCAGGAACGATGGGACTTGCATTTCTGATCTTAAACACAGGAATTGCCAGTGTGGAAGCACTTATCACATGTCTGGCAGTATGCGGAATTTATACCATGGCATGGTTTCTGACCGGATATCTCAGTCTGGTGAGAAGAATCAAAGCAGGAACTCTCTGGAAGGACAGCCTGCTTCGGAGAATCCTGAAATGGATTGGAAAGTGCAACAGAAATATTGCTGATTTTGCAAAAAGTTTCTCCAGAAATACCACCGGAAAAGTAAAAGTTCTGTTATTTGGATGTGGACTTTTACTCCTGCAGTTTCTGCTTATAGCTTCTATATTTGGAGGAATTTTAATCTTTTTATTGTTGTTCATAGTGATAGACGGAGCAATCATTGTTTATGCGATCCGCAAAGCAGACGGACAGGATTTAATTAAAGACGGTCTGAAGAAAATCAGTGACGGACAGCTGCAGTATAAGATTAAAACAGATAAACTTACCGGTGATCAGAAAGAAATGGCAGAGTGTATCAACAACATTGGAGATGGACTGGATGCAGCAGTGGAGAACAGTCTGAAGAAAGAAAGAATGCAGACGGAGCTGATCACAAACGTTTCTCACGACCTGAAGACACCGCTGACTTCTATCATTAATTACGTAGATCTGATGAAACGCGAGAACCCGACAGATCCGAAAATACAGGAATATTTACATGTACTGGATGAGAAATCCCAGAGACTGAAAGTGCTCACAGAAGACGTAGTAGAAGCATCCAAAGCAAGCACAGGAAATATTAAACTGGAGATGAATGACCTTGATTTTATAGAAATGGTTCAGCAGGTAATCGGAGAATTTGAAGAAAAATTCCAGGAAAAAAACCTCACCATGATGGTACATTTCACAGACGAACCATCTATTATTTACGCAGATGGACAGAGAATGTGGCGTGTTCTGGAGAACGTATTCGGAAATGTTGTAAAGTACGCAATGGAGGGTACCAGAGTGTATGCAGAGATCAGTAACCGAAATAAAAAAGTAATCTTTTCCCTGAAAAATATTTCCGCACAGCCACTGAACTTTTCAGCAGATGAACTGACAGAACGATTTATCAGAGGTGATGTGGCGAGAAATACAGAGGGAAGCGGACTTGGTCTTTCCATCGCAAAGAGCCTGACAGAGCTGCAGGGCGGTGAGTTTAAATTGCATCTGGATGGGGATCTGTTTAAGGTGATGATCACATTCGCGGCAAAAAACTGCAGTGAAAAATAGAACAGGGTTATAGGTTTAAGAATATTGAAAGTAAGTAGATAATATAAGGCAGGGAGTTGTTATAGAATGTGTAACAACTCCCTGCCTTTTGGTAGATAGTTAAATGGGTATTAGTAATCCGATTCGCTGCTTATCTGATTGATTAAAATTGAAATGAGTTCGTTTAATTGGAACCATCAGAAAAAGAATCTTCTGCAGAGAAGGTCTCTTCTTCAGGTGAATCAAAGAGGGTCTCGGACTCTGTAACAGCTGTATTTTCTGTCAGTTCGACATTGTCAAGAGTAACAGGATCTGAATTATCCTGATAACGCAGAACCTGGGCAAAAACTTCAATTTGCTTAATATGAGAAGCGGTTGTAAATGAGAGCGTGATTTTGCCGGAAGCATTTGACGTTTTTTCTATATGAGTGTACCGTCCGTTATAATCTCTTACTCCGATGGCTATTGTAGCACCGTTGCTGATAACATCAGCTGTCAGTGTGTACTGTGTACCGCCGGTAACTGTAATCTTCTGAGAAAGAGTATCTGTGTCAGAGCCTGAAGCGAGAGATGCTTTTTCATCAGAAATCACAGTGCTGCCGGAAGTATTCCATCCTGTTGATCCCTGACTGAAATCACCGTTTACAACGAGATTGGAGGATATAACCGGCGCCGGGGTCGGGCCAGGGGTGGAAGTTGGTACAGGCGTTGGACTTGGAAGCGGTGTTTCTGAAGAACTGCCTGTGGTTAATACTATATTATCAAAAATAACAGGATCTGAATTATTCTGATAACGCAGAACTTCGGCAAATACTTCAATTTGTTTAATATGAGAAGCAGTTGTAAATGAAAGTGTGATTTTGCCGGAAGCATCTGTTGTTTTTTCTATATGAGTGTATCGTCCGTTATAATCTCTTACACCTACAGTTATTGCAGCACCGTTGCTGATAACATCAGCTGTCAGTGTGTACTGCGTACCGCCGGTAACTGCAATCTTCTGAGAAAGAGTATCTGTGTCAGAGCCTGAAGCAAGAGATGCTTTTTCATCAGAAATTACAGTGCTGCCGGAAGTGTTCCATCCGATTGTACCCTGGCTGAAATCGCCATTTACGATGAGGTTGGAAGCAGTATCCGGAACAGTTGGTTCAGGCGTAGAAGTTGGTTCGGGTGCAGAAGTCGGTTCAGGAGTGGAAGTTGGTGTCGGAGTTTCACTGCTTCCGGAACCTTTACCGCTTGTGAGAACAACGTTATCGACTTTGACAGGATTTCCATTCTGGTAACGAAGCACCTGTATATAGGCTGTCATTTCGGTTACTTTGCTGTTGGTTACAAAAGGAATCTCCACATGTCCTGACTGAGTAATGACTTTAGATGTATTACAGGTACCGTTGGCTTTGCGAACTCCAATGGTGACGGCTGTACCGTCGGTTTCAATATCAGCACTGAGAGTATAGGTCATTTTTTGCTTTACATTAACCTGTTGTGAAATTTCATCAGTAGTTGCACCGGATGAAAGGATTGCTACATTATCAGATATATCTGCATCGCCGGATAATTTCCATGCAGTTTTACCTTCGGAAAAATCACCATTTACAATATGGTTAAAGTTTTCGGCTTCAATCAGTTCTGGAAAGGAATCTACTGCCCATCCGTCGTCAGGAAAGGATTCTTTTCCCACGGTATCTCCGGACTCATGATAAGGAGTGATCTTTACAGAATCAATTTCAAATACGGTTGTATCGAAATCTGGAGTTCCGGCCCAGCCGGTATCATAATGTCCGTCGTGATCAGAGTCCATTGCATATGGGAACCAGATACCAATCCAAAAACGGCTGGCATTAGAAGGTACATATTCTGTATTAGTGCATATGTAATTATCATCTACATAATAATCGACCCGGGCTTCCTGCGCAGTATCACCTGTATGCCAGTCAAAACGATATGTATGGAACTGACCGTCATCTACAGCATAAGGAAGATCCTGAAAATTGGATTTATGACGATTTTCTGCTATATAAGTATTAAATCTTCCTGATTTAAAGCTTGGTTCAGAATGAGTACTGCTGTTAGTTGGAAATTCAATATCAATCTCATGATTGACGGTTGAGTACTGACCTGTTGCTCCTGATGCTTCATATTCGGGAGAACCTGGATAGTATTCTTCGTATTCAAAAGTCCACATAGCAGAGCAGGCTCCAAGTTCAGGAGCAACTTTGGCTACAACTTCATAGCTGCCTGAAGAATAATATTTTCTTGTGGCAATTGCAGCACCGGTTCGAATTCCACCAGGTGTCATTGACTGGTGAGAAGAAACATCTCCTTTGTAAAAGTTGCCGTGCCCCTCCAGTTTCAGAGTGCCGTCAGATACGGAGACATTTTCCGGTACAACACCGCCATTGTCGCCTCCCCACCATTTATCGGCTACCAGCCATTTGGAAGTGTCAAGTGAATCCTCATTGAAATCATCAAAAAAGATTTCTGAGGATGTTTCTTCTGGAGCTGCATGTGTGATAGCAGGAGCTGCCAGGAATAATGACAGTGCTGTGGTAAGAATACCGCAGATAAAAGTGCTTCTTTTCATATTTTCCCTCTCTTTCAAGATAATATGATGTCAGAGGTCCGGATCCTGAATAGGAATCTTTGTTTCTGACATCATAAAAGTATTGTATCATAGAGAAAAGTAAGTGCCTATAAATGAATGTATCAGTAAATGAAAAAATTCATTTATATAAAATATATTTCCGAGGAAAAATTGCGAATTTGGATTTTGACTATTAACATTAATAATAATGAGTGTTATATTGTATGCAAAACACAGGAATGAGATAAAAGAGAGGACATACGAAATGAACTACAGTTTTAACAGCAGAGTCAGATATAGCGAGACAGGTGAAGACGGCAGACTGACATTGCCGGGAGTTTTGAATTATTTTCAGGATTGCTGTACATTTCATGCGGAGTCGATCGGACTTGGCGGAGATGTATTGAAAGCCAGAGATAGAGCGTGGGTTCTTTCTTCCTGGCAGGTGATCGTGGATGAATATCCGACCATGGGAACTGAGATAAAGATTACGACCGCGCCTTATGAATTTAAAGGATTTATGGGGATGCGTAATTTTACCATAGAAACTGCAGACGGAAAAATGGTTGCATGGGCAAATTCTAACTGGACACATCTGGCTATCAGCACAGGGATTCCGGCGAGACTGACTCCGGCAGATACAGATAATTATGTACTCAGTGAAAAAATGAAGATGGACTATGCCCCAAGAAAAATCAAACTGCCGGATGGCATGATACTGCAGGAATCATTCGTGGTGCAGAAACATCATCTCGACACAAATCATCATGTTAATAATTGCCAGTATGTCTGCATGGCAGAAGATTTTCTGCCGGAAGATTTTAAAGTATATCAGATGCGTGCAGAGTACAAGATGCAGGCAAAACTGGGTGATACCATTTGTCCGAAAACAAAAGCAGAGAATGGAAAAGTGGTGGTATCTCTGGATGATGAAAATGGAAAGCCGTATGCAATTTTGGAGTTTGCAGAGAAGCAAGAGAATTTGTAAGAATGATAATCCTATATTTATTTCGTGATATTTATGGAAAGATACAAGTTGGTACATGTACCGTACAAGTGATATAATGCAAATAACAGTAAGATATTTTCCGGTTGGAATATTGTACAGGAATATAGAACCGGAAGAATACGAAAATCGTCGCAGAAAATAAATTGAAAAAGTAAAAGGAGAAGGAAACTATGCTGGAAAAATTAAAAGAGGAAGTTTACAAAGCAAATATGGATCTTCCGAAATACGGACTTGTTACATTTACATGGGGTAATGTCAGCGGAATCGACAGAGAAAAAGGACTCTTTGTTATCAAACCAAGTGGAGTAGACTATGATTTACTTACACCGGATGATATGGTGGTAATGGATCTTAACGGAAATAAAGTAGAAGGAAGATACAATCCATCTTCTGATACAGCTACACATCTGGAGCTGTACAAAGCATTCCCAAACATCGGCGGAGTTGTTCATACACATTCTTCATGGGCGACAAGCTGGGCACAGGCAGGCAGAGGAATCCCTTGCTACGGAACTACACATGCTGACTATATGTATGGAGAAATTCCATGTGCACGTTGCCTGGAAGGTAAGGAATTTGACGAATATGAGAAGAACACAGGACTTCTGATCGTGGATCTGTTCAAAGATAAAGACTATGAAGCAGTACCTGCAGTGCTTTGCAAAAATCACGGACCATTTGCATGGGGCAAAGATGCACACGAAGCAGTACATAATGCTGTTGTTCTCGAGGAAGTGGCAAAGATGGCAGCCCGCTGCGAAATGATCAACCCACAGGTAAAACCTGCACCACAGGATCTGCAGGATAAACATTATTACAGAAAACATGGTGCAAATGCATATTATGGTCAGGGTAATAAATAATATATAATTATGTTGGGCTATAAGCAAGTAGCCAAGCGGGTAATTCTATTTACCTGAGTCTATAAAAAAGAAGAGCTGAAAAGGCTCTTCTTTTTTTGAATATTTTATATGAAAATAGAAAATATCTGAAAAAACAACAATGTATTGACTGTGAAGTGTTATATTTTTGATGGAGTTGATGAAAAAAGAGAAATCTATAAATAAGTTAAATGGATGTGGAGTGTAAATTAATGATAGAATAGAAAAGAAAAGCAGAAGTTGTGGTGCTGGAATATGATGATATGTAAGAGAACTGGAGACAGAGGCAGAAAAAGGGGTTAGAAAGAGATGAAAAGTGTATTTTATCAAATGCCAAATACACATTCAGTAACAATTGGAATTTATGTCAGATGTGGATTACATTGTGAAAAAGATAAAAAAGCAGGAATAACACATTTGCTGGAACATATGTATTTCAGAAAATTAGGGGATTTAGCACAGGCAGATTTATATTATAAAATGGAATCTGTAGGAAGCACTCTTATAGCATCGACATATCGTGATTTTATAAAATTTACTATGAAAGTTGCTCCGGTTTATTTAAAAACATGTTGGGGTATAATGGAAAACTTTTTTAAAATCACAGAATGGTCGGATGATGAATTTGTATATGAGAAAAGGGTGGTGCTTAATCAGATCTGTGATAGGAATGAATATATATTTATAGATGATGAAGCAAGAAAACTGGCATTTTCCGGACATCCTTATTCGAGAAATATTATGGGTGACTATATATCTATTCAGAATATAACACTGAAAAATCTGAAGAAAATGCAAAAAAACATTTTTGCAGATAATAATGTTCTGGTATGTATAACCGGATGTTTCGAAGAAACGGATAAAAAAGAGATTCAAATGTGTTTGGAAGGTTTAAATGCTAACAGATTTGTGTCAAAATCTTTGCCTGTTTGTATGTTTCCGCCGGGATTTGGAAATAGAAAAAAGAATATTAAATTTATTTCTATGTCAGGAAACCGCACAGAGATAGAGTTATGTTTTGATATAGTATTTGAAAAAAATTCAGGAATGGAATGGATAAAGCTGCTGAATTGTATTGTGGGTGAAGGCGTTGGTTCCCGGTTGCAAAAAAGACTGAGAGAATATTTAGGATATACTTCAGATATTGTATCAGAAGTGGAAATGTATGAACGATTTGGAATTTTTTGTATCAGATTCTCAACAGACAGTAAATTAGTGGAGAAGTCATTGGAAGAAATTGTAATGATATTAAATGATGTAAAAGACAATATCACAAAGAGAGACTTGGATATTTCGCTTCCATTTTATACAGTAAATCAAATATTTGACGAAGATGACACGGAAAAGATGAATTTTAAATTGGCATACGAATCTTTTATTTTAAATAGAAAAACTGCAAATTATGATATGAAAAATGACAATGAAACGAGAACACGTTTACAGAAAGAAGCCCAAATTCTATTTCGAAACCAGAATATAAGTGCGGTTTTTATGGGAAAGATAAATGAATTTTCTAAAAAAAATGTGTGGAAAATTTTGAAAAGATTATAGATTTACTATTTTCAAAACAAAAATGTTTTTCAGATAATAGGGCGTGGGGAGTTATGAAAGAACAGCAGGAAAAAATAAAGATAAGAAATAAGACTATGAGAGCGCTTCTTATTATAATAGGAATATGGTGGATAGTGATTATATTTCTGACGATATGTAACAGATTAGATTATCGTGGCTGTTTGATGTTAATTGGTCCAACAATAATACTTTTCATATGGTGTTTTATTTCAGATATGAAAGTAGTTACATTGAGCAGGGAAGGATGTGCGGTAAGTTTTCTGCTTTGGAAAAAGATATATAAATGGGAAGAACTTGGCATCATTCAAGAGGATGAATGGTATGCCGATAACGGTGATAGTCATTATCATGGAATTATATTTTCCAAAAACACAGAGGATAAGAAGAAAAGAAAATATACTACGCGAAGGATTGTTTATGCGCCTCCATTTTCGGATCGTTTTTTTGTTATTTCTGATGAACATGGCAACGTTGTTTCATATAAGTTACAGATAGAAAAAGGTAAAAAACCAAAGCTTAGAAAGGACTATATAAATATCCGTGAAAAGCTGAAAGAATGGGGAGTAGAAGTTGAAAAAGGCGAGGGCATAAAAAGGGAAGAAAAGCAAAGATTATATGATGAAATGGCAGAAATCAGGAGACAGCAAAGCAAAGAAAGAAGTGAAAGTAAATGGCCAGATGGCATAGATTCGGAAGAATTATCGTTGGAAAGAATAAAGATAAAAGATTCCTGGTTGATAACTATAGTAGCTTTAATTACGGTAATTTTAATGTGGATAGGGCTATCTGCCGAAGAGGGAGAAAAGATTCCAATGTTGGTCTTTTTTGCTTTGTTTGATATACCATTGATGCTTTGGGCCTTAAAATCAGTAACATTAAGTAAAGATGGCTGTAAGATATCTTATCTATTCTGGAAAAGGGAATATAAATGGGAAGAACTTGAAATTGTACGTGAAGATCGTTTTCACAGTTATAGAGATACAAACAGCAGGGGGATTGTTTTTTCAAAGAGAAAAAAGAATAAAGCGGGATATACATATAAAACACGTGAAATTGTTAACACGGGTCATCCTTTAGAGCACTTTTATATTATTCTTGACATAGATGGCAATGTATCATATAAACGTTTAGTGAAAAAGGATGGAAAACGTGTGATAAGAAAGTTTTATGTAAATGTTCCGGAGAAACTAAATGAGTGGGGTGTGGAGCTGGAAAGAGGAGATAATATGTTCCCATCTTTGTAAAAGAGTAAATACGGAAGTAGAAACAAACACATAGAATAGGAAATATAGCAGGAGGAACTTATGATTTACAAAAAGATTGAAATAGCAGTAGACGGATACAAAGAAACAGCAGATTTATACACTTATTTTCTGGATAATTCTATTGAAATGCATATTAACAGAAAACGTCCGGTAGTTGTGATCTGCCCGGGTGGCGGTTATGCAATGACTTCGGACAGAGAAGCAGAACCGATCGCCATGCAGTATCTGGCAAAGGGATATCATGCAGTGATCCTGCGCTACAGTGTAGAGCCTTCCAGATATCCGCTGGCACTTTTACAACTTGCGAAATCTGTTGCTTTCTTAAGAGAAAACGCAGCAGAGTTTCATATTGATACGAATAAAATTGTTGTGCAGGGCTTTTCCGCAGGTGGTCATCTGGCAGCTAGCCTTGGTGTTTTCTGGAAGAAAGATTTCATTGCAGAGACACTTGGTGTAACTTCTGATATGGTGAAGCCAAATGGTATGATCTTAAGTTATCCGGTGATCACTTCCGGCGAGTTTGCACATACAGGATCTTTTGAATGCTTGCTTGGAGAGGATTATAATGATCTGGACAAACGAAAAGAACAGTCACTTGAATTCCAGGTATCCAGAGATACACCGCCTACATTTTTGTGGCATACAGTGACAGATGATTGCGTTCCTGTGGAGAATTCTTTGCTGTTCTTCAATGCACTGCGTAAATTTGAAATCCCTGTAGAGATGCATCTTTATCCGGTTGGAGGACATGGTTTAAGTCTTGCAAATGAAGAGACAAGCCATGAAGATGGTGGCTGTGTACAGAAAGAATGCCAGTCCTGGATAGAACTGGCATGCAAGTGGATGCAAAATGTTTAGTTAAGTGGCAAAACAGTTATCCGATTATAGGAAAATAGCGAAATAGATTGTGAATACCTGCTTAAAATAAAATTATAAATTGGATTATAAAAATACAAAGGCGGCGGTTGTGCCGCCTTTATTATTTGTGTTATACTGAAATATAAAGCCAATGTTAGTATATCAATAATCAATTTATTGGAATACCAGGTTATAATTGACATTGCAGAATATTGTACCGGAAACATCAAAACAGAAATGGAGATTATATGATAGAGTTAGGAAAAAAACAGAAATTAACAGTAGTGAAATCAGTAGATTTCGGTGTATATCTGGGCGAGGATATGCATGCGGATGCAAAGAACCGTGTACTTCTTCCGTCCAAACAGGTTCCGGAGGGAACAAAAGAGGGCGACAGCATCGAAGTGTTTATTTACAAGGATTCTCAGGATCGTCTCATTGCAACAACAAAAGAACCGAAACTTCAGGTAGGTCAGACAGCAGTTCTGAAAGTGTCTCAGGTAACCAGAATCGGCGCATTCCTTGACTGGGGACTGGAGAAAGATCTTCTGCTTCCATATCATGAGCAGACTCTGAAGGTAAGAGAAGGAGAGGATGTACTGGTAGCACTTTACATCGACAAGAGCAGTCGTCTCTGCGCAACTATGAAAGTTTATCATTATCTTTCCACCAGAACTCCTTATGTGGTAGGAGATATGGTAAAAGGCCGTGTCTATGAGATCAGTGACAGATTCGGTGTATTCGTAGCAGTTGATGATAAATATTCCGCATTGATCCCTGCAAGAGAAGCCAAGGGAAAATATCGCCCGGGCAAGATACTGGAGCTGCGTGTCAGTGAAGTAAAAGAAGACGGTAAGATGAATGTCACAGACCGTCAGAAAGCATATCTGCAGATTAACGAGGATGCAGAAAATGTTCTTGAGGTCATCAATGAATTCGCAGGTGTTCTTCCTTTTGATGATAAAGCTTCACCGGAAGTTATTCAGAGAGAATTTGGTCTGAGCAAAGGTGCTTTTAAACGTGCTATCGGTCATCTGATGAAGGAAGGCAAAGTAGAGATTAAAGACAAGAGAATTTACGCGAAATAAAGGAGAGTACAGAGTTGGAGTTTACACATCTTCATGTCCATACAGAATACAGTCTGCTGGATGGTTCCAATAAAATAAAAGAATATGTAGCCCGTGTCAAGGAACTTGGCATGGACAGTGCGGCGATCACAGACCATGGAGTCATGTATGGTGTGATTGATTTTTACCGTGCAGCAAGGGCCGAGGGAATCAATCCGATCCTGGGATGTGAGGTTTATGTAGCTCCCGGCTCACGATTTGACCGCGAAGCAGGAAGCGGCGAGGACAGATATTACCATCTGGTGCTTCTTGCAGAGAATAACCAAGGTTATGCAAACCTGATGAAGATTGTATCCAAAGGTTTCACAGAAGGTTTTTATTACAAACCGCGAGTAGACCTGTCTCTGTTGAAGGAATACCATGAAGGCATTATCGCATTAAGTGCCTGCCTGGCAGGTGAAGTAGCCAGATATCTTCAGCGAGGCATGTACGAAGATGCGAAGGCAGCAGCTCTGCGATATCAGGATATTTTTGGAAAAGGAAACTTCTTCCTGGAATTGCAGGATCATGGAATTCCGGCACAGCAGGTAGTTAATCAGGAGCTTCTCCGTATGCACGAAGAAACAGGAATTGATCTGGTAGCAACCAACGATGTGCATTATACAATGGCAGAAGATGCAGCACCGCACGATATTCTTCTCTGTCTGCAGACAAACAAGAAGCTGGCAGATGAGGATCGAATGCGCTATGAAGGCGGTCAGTATTATGTGAAATCCCCGGAAGAAATGGCACAGCTTTTCCCATATGCTCTGGAGGCGCTGGAGAACACTCATAAGATTGCGCAGAGATGTCATGTAGAAATTGAATTTGGTGTAACCAAATTGCCAAGATTTGATGTTCCGGATGGATTTACATCGTGGGAATATCTGAACAAGTTATGTTTTGAGGGCCTGGAAGAACGCTATCATCCGGTCACGGAGGAATTAAAGTCCCGTCTGACTTATGAATTGTCTACTATCAAGAACATGGGTTACGTGGATTACTTCCTTATAGTATGGGATTTCATTAAATATGCCCGTGATAATGATATTATGGTAGGTCCAGGTCGAGGTTCTGCTGCAGGAAGTCTTGTTGCTTATACTTTAGGTATTACGCAGCTTGACCCGATCAGATATGACTTGCTTTTTGAGCGATTCCTGAATCCGGAACGAGTATCCATGCCAGATATTGATGTTGACTTCTGTTTCGAAAGAAGACAGGAAGTTATTGAATATGTCCGCCGCAAATATGGCGATGACTGTGTTGTTCAGATTGTTACTTTCGGTACTCTGGCTGCCCGTGGTGTTATCCGGGATGTCGGTCGTGTATTGGATATGCCTTACGCACAGGTAGACTCCATTGCCAAGATGATTCCACAGGAACTGAACATCACCATTGATAAAGCTTTGAAAATGAATCCTGAGCTGAAGAAAGCGTATGAAGAACAGGATGAGATTCATTATCTGATCGATATGGCAAGACGTCTGGAAGGACTTCCGAGACACACTTCTATGCATGCAGCAGGTGTGGTTATCAGTCAGAAAGATGTATCCGAATATGTACCTCTTTCCAGAGCACAGGACGGTTCCATTGTTACCCAGTTTACAATGACAACACTGGAAGAACTGGGACTTCTGAAAATGGACTTCCTGGGACTTCGTACCCTGACTGTGATCCAGAATGCAGTGAAGCTGATCCGAAAGGATGCAGGTGTTACTCTGGATATGCAGAAAATAGATTATAATGATAAGAAAGTTCTCGATTCTCTCGGTACAGGCCGCTCTGACGGTGTGTTCCAGCTTGAAAGTGCGGGAATGAAGAACTTTATGAAGGAATTGAAACCGCAGAGCCTTGAAGATGTGATCGCGGGAATTTCCCTTTATCGTCCGGGCCCGATGGACTTTATTCCACAGTATATCCGTGGTAAAAACCGTCCGGATACTATTAAATATGACTGCCCTCAGCTGGAGCCGATTCTTAAACCAACCTACGGTTGTATCGTATATCAGGAACAGGTTATGCAGATTGTTCGTAACCTGGCAGGCTATACTTTGGGACGAAGCGACCTTGTACGTCGTGCCATGTCAAAGAAGAAAGCAGCGGTTATGGAAAAAGAACGCCAGAACTTTGTTTACGGAAACGAAGCAGAAGGAGTTCCGGGCTGTATTTCCAATGGGATTGATGAGGCAACCGCGAATAAGATTTATGATGAGATGATCGATTTCGCGAAATATGCGTTTAATAAATCTCATGCAGCAGCATATGCAGTTGTTTCCTATCAGACCGCATATCTTAAATACTATTATCCTGTAGAATTTATGGCTGCGCTGATGACTTCAGTCATTGATTTTCCGACAAAAGTAGCAGAGTATTTTCTGGTATGCCGCCAGATGGGAATCAAGATCCTGCCTCCGGATATCAATTGCGGAACGTATGGTTTCTCTGTGGATAATGGAGCGATCCGATATGGGCTGTCTGCTATTAAGAGTGTTGGCCGGCCTGTTATTGAGAATTTGGTCAGTGAACGTGAGCAGAACGGACAGTACCGCTCTCTGAAAGATTTCATGGAACGAAATACTCAGCAGATGAATAAGCGTGCGGTAGAGAACTTTATCAAAGCCGGTGCACTGGATTGCCTGGAAGGTAATCGTCGTCAGAAGATGATGGTTTATCAGCAGATCGCAGACAATATCAGCCAGGAACGAAAGAACAGTCTGGCAGGCCAGATGAGTCTCTTTGATCTGGTAAGTGAGGAAGACAAGAAGGAATTTGAAATCCGTATGCCCAATGTAGAGGAGTTTGGAAAAGAAGAACTTCTGGGATATGAGAAAGAAGTTCTGGGAATCTATCTCAGCGGTCATCCACTGGAAAATTACCGCGCAATGATGGAGAAAACAATCTCAGCGAAGACTTCTGATTTTCAGCAGGATGAGGAAACTAATCTTCCAAAAGTCATGGACGGGCAGAAAGTGATCATTGGCGGGATGATCACGGATAAAACTATTAAATATACAAAGAATAATAAGGTCATGGCATTTCTGACAGTAGAAGATCTGGTAGGAACCGTAGAAGTAGTTGTGTTCCCGCGCGACTATGAAAAAAGCCAGCAGTTTTTGAATGAAGATGCAAGAGTATTCATTCAGGGAAGGGTATCTGCAGAAGACGACCGGGCCAGCAAACTGATCCTCGAAAAAATCCGTCCTTTTGACAACATGCCGAGGGAAATCTGGATCCAGTTTGACAATAAAGAAGCCTATGCGCAGCAGTCCCAGGAACTGCTTGCAGACATCAGGAGATCACCCGGAGACAGTGCTGTTGTGATCTATCTGAAAGATGTAAAGGCCATAAAGAAGTTTCCAGTTGGTTATCATGCACAAATACAGGACTCATGGATGAATTACATGTACGAAAAATATGGTCAAACCAATGTTAAAGTTGTAGAAAGAGGATTAAAGAATTTATAAAAGTGGCTTAAATACAGATATTTTGGACTTTTTTATAATGTAAATGATACGCAAATGATACGAAAACCCCCGGAAATGTGAAAATCCGGGGGCTTTTCTGCCATATCGGGCAGTTTATCTTTTGATTTATTTTTTGAGTTGTTACTGCTGTTTGTTCTTGTCTAGGAATTTGCAAATATAATGTCCAACTATATCTCCGGCCAGAATTACAAAGAACAGAGAAACATATTTCAACATAGTATTCACCTCCTTCCTGCTGGAGGTTCAACAGCAATGATATTATATCACGTTTGGAACAAAATGGACAGAGAATTATAAATTATCCAGAATATCCACAACCTGTTTCTGTTTGTTGGGGTATAAATGTCCGTAAGTTCCAAGCGTCGTGTTAATACTTTCATGTCCCAGGCGTTCCTGGATAATCATAGGAGCAACACCCTGTTCAATCAGTAGAGCTACATGGGAGTGCCTTAGATCATGTACTCTGATGCGGGGGATACCGGCAAGTTCCGAATATTTATCAAGATTATATTTTAAGGTACCGCGGCACATCTTAGCAAATAGCGGAAATTCAGGATCACAGCCATAAATATGTTTTTTATATTCGATAATCTCATAACAAAGAAACTTTGGCATGGTAATGTCACGGATTCCTTTTTTGGTCTTTGGTGGCGAAATGATATTTTTGCCACCTATTCGCTGATAAGATTTAGTAATGTGTAGAATTCCCTGGACAAGATCTATATCACCGATCTGCAGAGCCAGGAGCTCACCGGCACGTATTCCAGTATAAAATAACAGATCAAAGGCTAAATGCTTCACAGGATCCTCTATTAAGGCTATGAAACTACGATACTGATTTAAGGTCCAGAACTGCATGGTGTCCGCTCTGGCGTGTCCGATCTTCTCCAGACCGTCAAAAGGATTCTCCAGGAGCTTGCACCTCTTTGCTCCAAAAGCGTACAAAGTACGAAAAATAGTGTCTAATTTGTGTATGTAGGTATCAGATAAATCAACTGCAAGTATTGTGTTCTGCCAACCTATAATATGCTTTTCGGTCAGAGCACCTATAGGCAGATCAGCAAAATAAGGCTTGATATGTTTCTCAAAAGTGGTTTTATAGTTCTTGATGGTAGAAGCGCGTCGTCTGGGTGCGATCTCTTCCAGATAGCTATCTGCAATAGAACCGATAGTTGTTTTACTGTCGTATTTCTGGGAAGCTTTGAAACGTGTCTCAAAATCTGCTGCATCTTTCTTTCTGGGAAATCCTCGTTTCATTTTCTGCTGCCGCTGTCCCTGCCAGTCCAGGTAATTGAACTTACAGTACCAGGACTTTGTTTTTTCGTCATAGTATGATGGCATATTGTTTCATTCCTTTCATCTCTGCCGGGGGCGGTGGCTTAGAAACGAAAAGAAGATATATTATTTTTTCTCGAGCTTATTTTGTTCCTGTTCAATTTGTTTAATGCTTTTTGTTGGGGTCGGTAAATCTTCTGGCATAGTTCCACCAAGCTCTTTAATAGTTTGGCGGACCTTTTTTCCTACTTCATAGTGTGTATTATTGGCAGCCGTTTTTCCGGTAATATGATCCCGGCGAAGCTTTTCATCTGTCTGAGTTGCACGGAAAAGATTAGCAGCTAATTCAGTGCTTCCCATATGATCCAGAATCTTTTGACTTTTCTTCAAGCCTTTTCGTGCGTGTATTTCCTTTGCACCAAGTCCACCATATAATCCCTGATAGCCTTTATTTTGGAAAATTGCATATTCCTGAGGCGTTTCTACACCTGCCAGCTTTGCGGCTTCTGCGAGGGATTTGTTATGAGCAATCATTTCGTTACGGATTGCTAAACGTTTTTTATCTTCGGTAAGATCATCAAAATTCTCAATTAATTCCTGCTGCCGTGTTTTGACTGCAAAATAAGTCTGACCAAGAGCGATGACCTTCTTTCTGGGATCTGCATTTTGAACAATGAGGTAACAGGCATAGCGAGAAAGTTTATAGTCGGATATGGATTTCGTTGTGACTCCGGCACTAACGATTTTGTTGACCTCAACAAAATGGGGAGAAATGGCGTTTTCACTGTTTTCGCAGGCAGTAATAGCTCGATCTATTACTTTAGTAAAGTTTCTCCATTCTTTGTATTCTAAAGCGGCTTGCAGCTCTCGCGCATACCAGAACTCATTTTTCTGTTTATCAATATGTTTAATTGACTCAAAGAGAGATTCCGTATATTTAGATTCATCTTCTGGGGTGGAACTGGATAAAACACGTTCCTTAATTTCGTTTAATTTCATTGAAAATTCTTCGTTATTCATAAAGAAATATGCTCCTTTCTGTTGTGAACGGGGTTAGAAACGAAATTGACAAATAAATTTAATTGACCTATAATATACTTAACAAGGGAGCCGGAAGGTGAGCGTCATCACCCGACCCGGCGAAATAATAAGATTAGTAAAAAATAGCCGTCAGTCTCGCCAAAGATTAGGATGGCTATTTTTTATGCGTATATGTCAAAATCGCAACGATTAGTAAAGCGGTAGTAAGTATAATTTACAATTCTTCGTATGTACTCATAAAATCACTTCTTTCTGGTAAGGTGTCCAGATCGAGTGAAAAGCACGTCCCCCGGCTTCCTGGGTAAATATATTATCATGGCAGCAGTAGTATAAAGCCTGCTGCCGGTTCTGCTCTATTCTAAAATGACCGATTTGGTCAAGGGTTTATTGATTCGTCAGGAATTGGAAATTTTACACCTTTATTTAGGATACGTGAAACTAAATTTTTTGTAAAAAATTCCATATCAGAAATTAATGACGTAAGTTCATCTACAGGGATTAGATAACTTTCATTATTGTAATAAATTATTGAATGATCAGAATCACCATCTGAAAAGATACCGGCATCCCATATTACTTTACATCCAATAGAGTTTAAAAAATCTACGGCGGCATTATCACGTTTATCAAGCCATTCATTTGAAGAATAAAAATCTAAAAAATCTAAGACATGACATCCCAAAACATGAGCTATTTTTTCTAAAACACTTAGAGGAACTTCAGTTACACCAGATTCGTATTTTTGTATAGAGCTTCCTGTTTTTCCTATTAAACTTGCAAGTTCGTTCTGCGTTAAGTTACGTCTCTGGCGAAATTGTTTTATGCTTTTACCTATTTTAGAATTATCTTTCTTCACTATTACAGCACCTCCTTAAGGATACAATACCATTATACACAATTAAATTCAAGAAATAATCGGAAATATATTGACAAATATAATTTAATTGCGTATTATTTAGAAATAAACACAATTTAATTGTGAGTTCGAAAGGAGGATAAGCAATGAAATTAAACAGGAAAAAATTTGATCTTGCCAGAGCCCGAGCCTGCAAAGGGACAAAAGAGCTTGAAGCGTCAGGAATTTCACGCGGTACATTATGTAGCTTAATGGCGGGTAGAAGTGCAAGACCTGAAACAGTCGGACGCATTGCGAAAGCCTTAGGCGTAGATGTAACAGAAATTATTGATTAAGTAACCGGGGGCGGTGGCTTAGAAATGAACAGGAGAAGATCATGAGCAAATTAACACCTTTAAAGGCAATACGAAGGAAATGCCTTGACTGTTGCTGTCAGCAGACCGTTGAGGTCAGAGAGTGCACATACACCAAATGCCTCTTATTTGCCTACAGGATGGGAAAAAGACCAAAAGGTAAAGAAGATATCGCGGACAGCAGTTAAGACGAAAAAATATGCACGTAGCTATGGTTTTATTTGTATAGACAGCAATTGAAGGAAGGGGAAACAACAAATAATGAAAATATTGCTTATTATCCTGGCAGTATTAGCCGGGAAATACGTAGACCTTCCAGCATGGCAGATAATTGTTGCTTTGACTGCTACCGTGTGGGTCCTGCATCAGATCAACAAAGACTGGGAGGAAGATGAACAGGAGAGAACTTGAGAGTCTGATACTATCAGATCAGCAACTTACATACAAAAGAAGGAAGTGAGACAGGAAATGAAAAGGCAGTATATTACAGCACGGGAAATATCTGAGATCATGGGCACTTCACAGGGGCAGGCTTATAAATTTATCCGGCAGATGAACCAGGAATTAAAAGAACAAGGGTTCCTGATTGTAGCTGGTAAGGTACCGATCGCTTACTTTAAAACAAAATGCTTTGGTGTGGAGTTTGAAGAGGGCGAAGCCCGGCAGCAGGATACAGCAGGCACAGGCGCAGCGGTATAAGAAAGGCGTGTGCAATGAATGCGGAGATTAAGACAATCAAAGGTAGTGAAAGGGTAGTTGTAACAAGCCTGGACATTGCTGAGACTTTTGGAAAAGAGCACAAACAAGTGTTGCGAGACATTCGAGAAATCAAATGCAGTGCGGAATTTGGTCGGCACAATTTCACACCGACCTCATACATAGATCAGTGGAATAGAACACAACCAATGTATTATGTTACCCGTGATGGATTCACGCTTTTAGCCATGGGTTATACAGGCGAAAAGGCATTGAAATTTAAAGAGGGATATATCAAACAGTTTTCTGAAATGGAAAAGGCCCTCACCGATAAAAACCGGGAACGTATCAAGGCATTAACCTGCAGGATGGCATTAACAGAAGCTCTGCAGCAGTCAACAGAGAATTTACATGGTTTTGCCTATTCTCTTTATACTGATCTGGTTTACAAGGCGGTATTTGGAAAGAATGCCCGACAGCTCCGAGAAACACTGAAACTAGATAAAAAAGAGAGTTTACGTGAGCATTTCAGTGAAGAAGAGCTTCGGGCGGTTCAATCCAAGGAGTTCCTTGTTTCTGGTCTGATCGGGTGCGGTATGAGCTACAGGCAGATCAGAGATTTTTTAAACACTGTCAGTTTACAGGAGACAGGTTTACAAGTCAAGGAGTAGAGACATATGGGCAGGAAGAAGCAGGAAGGAAACTACTTTTTCCCGGTAGATGTCGGCTTTTTCTCTGACAGAAAAATAAAAATCTTAAAGGCTCGGTATGGTACAGACGGGCTTACAATCTATCTTTATCTGTTATGCGAGATATACAAAACCGGTTATTATATGCAGATTGATGAAGATATAGAGTTCATTATATCAGATGATTTGAAAATGAGCAGTAATAAGGTAAAGCAGGTCTTAAACTTCTTGCTGGAACGGTCACTGTTTGATAATACACTTTTCCAGTCGGACAAGGTTCTGACCTCTGCCGGAATACAGCGGCGATACCAGAAAATGATTAAAACCAGAGCGTTAAAAACGCCGATTACTGTCGAAAGGTTCTGGCTTCTTTCAGAAGAGGAAACAGAGAGCTTTATTAAAGTGAACTCTTTTTTTAATTCTTCCGAGAAAAACGGCGATTTTTCCGAGAAAAAAGAGGATTTTTCCAGGAAAAATAATATAAAAGAAAATAAAAGTAAAATAAATAAAAAAGAAAAAGATAAAGAAAAAGAAACTGTTCCGCAGGGAACGTATTTCCCGGATGCAGCAGTCAACAATATGTTCCTGGCTTATTTAAAAACAAGAAACCAGCTTACGCCGGAACAGATCAGTTTATTAAAAGCAAAGCTTCTTTCACTGTCCGAAAAACCAAATGAACAACTTGAGATTATCCAGAATGCCATTATTGGAGCCTGGAAGAGTTTTTATCCATTATCCAGACAATACAGTGCAAGATCTGGAAAAATAAAAGGACAGGTACAGGGTATATGTGAAAGAAACAGTGAAGAACTGAAAGATACTTATAAAGAGCTTGAGAGTCATATCTTTAAGGAATGGCAGAGCAGTACAGTTAATTAACCATATTCGGGGACAGGATCTCCGTTATGGGCTTGATTAAGAGTATTAAAGTTACGACAGTAAAGATGTTGGAAGTGTCAGTAAACACAATACTTTGCAGGAACTGTTAAGGGTGGTTAAAGATAGAGACCTGCTGCCGGACGTGATCGTTATTACATTCCTTTACGTCCAGTAAAAGCAGAGGAACAGATCAGCAAAGGGCGAAGCCCGGCAGCAGTGCAGGAGATAAAACGGAATAAAGGAGTAATTGAGTATGAAGGCAAAGGAATTAAACGGATATTATTATTGTTTTTCTTTTAGTGATTGTAGTTACGATCTTTACAGCATTGCTGAAATGTCACGAAAAGAAGCAATACTCGATGCAATTGACAATGGTGTACGTTTGTATCTGGTCAAGTATAGAAAGGGCATACAGCAGGGAAAGAAAAAGAGGATTCCTACTGCAAAATATGCACAGAAGAACAAATGATAGAGATATTTGCAGGAAAGGAGAAACACGGCAATATGAAGATTATAGAGGTATTACATAGCTTTTGGACTGGAAACCGTACAGAGA
>CAJLTE010000005.1 GCA_905209435.1 uncultured Blautia sp.
CTGCGGAGCAGTTATTTGGTGTAGAGCCACGTAGCGAAGCGGATTGCGAATATCCCATTGACTTAGAAAACGGAGGATATAAAAACAATGAATATTGTAATCAGAGAATACCAGACAGAAGACGTAACTGCAGCCATTACAATATGGAATCAGGTAGTGGAAGACGGCGTAGCATTTCCACAGGAAGAAAACTTAACAGAGGAAACAGGTGACGCTTTCTTCAAAGAACAGACCTACACAGGAATTGCAGTAAACACTGACAACAATGAAATTGTCGGTCTTTACATTTTACATCCGAATAACGTAGGAAGATGCGGTCATATCTGCAATGCTAGTTATGCTGTAAGAAGAGACATTCGCGGTGAACATATCGGAGAGAAACTGGTACTTGACTGCCTTGCACAGGCAAAAGTAAAAGGTTTTCGTGTTATGCAGTTCAATGCAGTTGTTGCAAACAACACTCATGCATTGCATTTATATGAAAGAATTGGTTTTAAAAAATTAGGCGTGATTCCGCAGGGCTTCAGAATGCCGGATGGACATTACGAAGATATTATTCCGCATTATTATGTACTGTAAAAAAGTAGCGAAGCGGATTGTGAATATCCGTTTGACATTAATCAAATCAGGTAGTAGCTGCGAATTGTGACAAGTTTGCGTATAGTGCGGTTGTATAAATGTAAACTTTGTCATGCGTTAAGGTTGACATTCGTCTCCTGTTATGATATAAAAAGAAAGTCATAACAAATAAATAACAGGGGAAGAGGAGAGTATTATTATGAGTCAGACTTATGCAAAAAACCCTGCCGCAGAAAGAAAATTTACAACCAGAGAAATGGTACTGGTTGGAATGTTTGCAGCAGTTCTTGCCGTAATTTCACAGATTTCACTGCCAATGCCGACAGGTGTACCGATTACAATTCAGGTATTTGGTGTAGCACTTGTAGGCGCAGTTCTTGGTTCCAGACTTGGAACGACTGCAACACTGGTTTACGTTCTGTTAGGAGCAATCGGACTTCCTATCTTTGCCAATTTTTCAGGAGGAATCAGCAGTATCGTGGGAGTTACCGGAGGATATATCTGGGCATGGCCATTTATGACCTGGCTCTGCGGAATCCGTCCAAAATCAGAAAATAAAACAAAGAATCTTGTGATCTCAATCGGATTTGCTTTGATCGGACTTCTGATTGTAGAAACCATTGGCGGTTTACAATGGCATTTCGTTGGAGGTTCTATGAGCATTTCGGCAATCGCAGCATATTCTTTAACTGCTTTTATTCCGAAAGATATTGTGATTACAGTTCTTGCAATTTTGGTTGCAATTCCGATCAGAAAAGGAATCAACAATGCAGGAAATCGCTGATAATAAGCCCGAAGATAAAGCGGACACACAGAAAAATGTCAAGATTCATGGAATCGGACTGGATAAAGCAGGTCGATGTATACACTACCATACCGGACTTGACATAGCTGCACTGCTCTGTGCGAAATGCAGAAAATATTATGCCTGCTATTCCTGTCACGATGAATTGGAGAATCATCCTTTCACAGCAACAGAACCTGAGGAGACTTATCCCGTTTTATGTGGAAACTGCCGTAAAAAACTTACATATCAGGAATATAAAAAAGGCAGCTGCCCTTATTGCCATGCAGGATTTAATCCAAAATGCAGTTTACATGAGAATATTTATTTCCGTTGTACCAGTACATCGAAAGTATAAAATAAGAAAGAAAAGACTTCTGAAAATCAGGTAATGGCTGATTTTGGAAGTCTTTCTTTGGTTTATGCATAAGAATTATGGAAACCCTATAATTTATTATGCTATAATTAGAAAATAATGATGTCAGGGTCCAAGGATATTATGTTTCTAACCTGATATCTAAGAATTGCCCGCTGTAAAGCAGCTCTTACAATTCTTAAAATTCTCAAAATAAAGCAGATATGATAAAAATAATGAGGTGACCAATGCAAAACAAATTGAAAAGTGTATTAACTACACACTGTTATCTGGAAAAAGATGGAAAATATCTTATGCTTCACAGAATATCAAAGAAAAATGATGTAAATAAAGACAAATGGATAGGGGTAGGAGGTCATTTCGAAGAGGGAGAAAGCCCGGAAGAATGTCTTTGCAGAGAAGTTTTCGAAGAAACAGGATATCAGCTGATTTCGTGGAAATTCAGAGGGATTGTTACATTTACTCAGGAGGGATATGGAACGGAATACATGTGTCTGTATACTTCTGATGAATTCACTGGTATTCAGAAATCATGTGATGAGGGTGAGCTGGAATGGATCCCAAAAGAAAATCTCAAAGATCTTAACATGTGGCCGGGTGATCGGATCTTTAATAAACTGATCATGGAAGATGCACCATTTTTTTCTCTGAAACTCAGTTACAAAGGGGACGAGCTTATAGAAGTGGTATTAAACGGATGCAGACAGAATATATCAGAATAGAATAATAACTGAGAGCATACAGAACTTAAGCAGATTAACTAAGCCTTTTACTTGACTTGATAATACCTGCCTTACAAAAAAGTTCTGTATGCTCTTTCTATTTGCACGCAAATCTGATATACTTATTTGAGTTAGACAAAACTAACCAATATGAACATATTTTAATTTGGGGCATATAAATAAAAACAGGAGGTACAATTTAATGGATATAAATGTATTCTATGGAATTCTGATTCCTTTTCTTGGAACTTCTGCAGGAGCTGCCTGCGTATTTTTCATGAAGAAGAATCTGAATGAACAGATTCAAAGGGCACTTACCGGCTTTGCTGCAGGAGTTATGGTTGCAGCTTCCATATGGAGTCTGCTGATCCCGGCAATTGAACAGTCTTCCGGACTGGGGAAGCTTTCATTTGTACCGGCAGCAGTGGGATTTTGGATAGGGGTGCTTTTTTTGCTCTTGCTGGATCACATGATCCCGCATCTTCACCAGAACAGTGACAAGGCAGAAGGTCCGAAGAGCAAACTTCAGAGAACTACTATGCTGGTTCTTGCAGTAACCTTGCATAACATCCCGGAGGGAATGGCAGTAGGAGTTGTATACGCCGGTTATTTAGCCGGACAGACTCAGATTACTATGATGGGGGCTATGGCTCTCTCCATCGGAATTGCCATTCAGAACTTTCCTGAGGGAGCTATTATTTCCATGCCCCTGCGTTCTGAAGGAATGGGAAAAATCAGAGCTTTTACAGGAGGTGTTCTGTCCGGAATCGTAGAACCTATCGGTGCAGTTCTGACAATTCTTGCTGCCGGCCTCGTTGTCCCGGCACTTTCATATCTTCTGAGCTTTGCTGCAGGAGCTATGTTGTACGTAGTTGTGGAAGAACTCATACCCGAAATGTCTGCCGGAGAGCACTCCAACATCGGAACTGTCTTCTTCGCAGTGGGCTTCTCACTGATGATGATCCTGGACGTAGCACTTGGATAAAAAAACAGGTGGAGACACCAGCCTGACACATGACTGGCGTCTCCACTTCAAAATATAACCGAATTAATTAAATTTTCTGCTCCAGTTGCGAATATGCGCTTAACTATTACTTTTTTTCTTCAGCACAATCCCCACAATAAATACAATAACTGCAGGAAGCAAAAAAACTATGGCATTGAGTATGATTGTTAAAGAAAAAGGTGCAGAATCTGCAATAGAATAACGTGTATAATCAATCAAAGTATTAACAAAAAAACAGGCTACAAGAATGACACTTATCAAAATGCATATCCTTATAAGTATTGTTTTATTCATATACATCCCTCCAGGCATTAAAAATCCATTCCGATACAATCCGCGGAATACGCCATGCATAAGTAGGCGTGACAACTATCAAATTGCTTCCTGTCTGTAGCGGCGTGGTATCATGGGATTTAATCTTTGCATTTAAATCTATGACTTTTTCCTGTAATGCTTCTGCAATTTGCCCTGCAATATATCGACTGTTTCCAGTTCCTGAAAAACAACAGATCATATAAAACACCTCCGACTTAAACCGAATCAAGTAAGTCCCCTGCTTTAATTACGAAAAG
This sequence comes from uncultured Blautia sp., assembly GCA_905209435.1. The sequence continues at coordinate 4,040 of CAJLTE010000005.1, forward strand.
CAATAAGCAGTGGGTGAGGACTTGCTCTTTATTATTGATAATAACACACTATGGACAGAATATATAGAGTGTAATATAGTAAGCATTGTACTTGTATGTTACTGTTCGCTCCGTGCCAAGCAACACTTGTATTAACAAAAAATAAGTAGGTGGCAGACAAATGAAAACAGCAGAAACTCCCGCAGGGACATTTACGATCAACAGATCAAAAATCCCCACAAACTACACATGTGCAGCAGAACAGAAAATAGAACATATAAACGAAAACCATATACGGATCATCACTATGGATCAGGAAGTATCATTCGAAAATCAGATACTTTCCCCAAGAATCTACCAAAGCTGCATGAATCCCGAAAAAATTACAATCTATCCATTGGAAATAGAATGCATTGGAGAAAAAGTGCTTTTCAAAGATCATTATGGTGTAAAAGAATGGAAAAAAAGTGAACCACTGCCAGAGATTCATGAATGGTATCCGCATATAAAAAAAGCAGGATGCTTTCCTTGTAGAAACTGTGGAAGATGTTAAAAATTTAAGGAACAGATTCAAAATAAGACTTGTAATTCGGAACAAAATGCACTAAACTATAATCAAAGTGAAAATCTCATTATCTGTTGCCAAATCTGGCATTTCAAAACAGGTTCATCTGGCATTCGCCAACATTTTCACCAGAACAAAACAAACTTTATTATGTTGGCAAAACCGGATGACAGCAGCAGGAATGCTGTTTTACGTTCCGCATTTCCGGTTTTGTCGGAAAAGGACCTGGACTATCCCAGACATAATCGTTTTTATCAGGCAAAGATAGACAACCGCTTTATGAAACGGGGAGAAAAAGATTTCGGGAAACTTCCTAATTTATTTGTTATCACGATAACGAATTATGACATCTATGTATATGATTATATGATGTATACTGTACATAACAGATGCGATGAAGTGCCAGAACTGGAATATAAAGATGGATTATGGTTCTTCTATTTCAACACATCAGGAACGAAAGGCGGCAGCCCAGAAATCAAAGCTATGCTCAATTACATCCAAAACAGCACCGATGAGAATGTCACAAACGACGCAACCAGAAAACTGCATCAATATGTAGAAGATGTAAAAGTCTTACCGGAAGTGAGGCGGGAATATATGACATTTGAAGAGTATTTATCTTATTGGGAACGAGATATAAAGACCGAGGGAAAAATAGAGGGCAGACTAGAGGGAAAAATTGAGAGTAAAATAGAAGACATTGTAGAAATTTTAGAGGACCAAGGAGAAAAGATTCCAGAAGATCTCCGACAGCGGATTAATTCAGAAACAGATCTTGAAGTCCTGAAAACATGGCGAAAAGCAGCATCCAGGAGTAACAGTATTGCTGAATTTCGTAAAGCGACCGATATCTGATCGAACAAAGCAGATGATTTTATCCGCTTGACTTTTGGAAGCATAAAACACTGTATATAATGAAAGGGATATGGGAAAGCAGCAATGGAAGATATGAAAATATGACCGTCCAGGAGAAATGGAGTATTCTGGCCACGGTAGCGAATTTATATTACAATTCAGAAATGACACAAAACGAAATCGCAGACAGAATGTATACGTCCAGATCAAAAATCTCCAGAATGTTGAAAGAAGCAAGAGAACTCGGCATTGTAGAGATATCCATCAAAGAACCCTGGGAACGCGATCTGGATCTGGAACACAGAATCCAGCAGACCTACGGTGTCAAAACCAAAGAACTCAAAGAAAGTCTGATCCAGGATGACACTATCAAAACTGCTCTTAATCTGGCACAGAATGCTGACGTGATTCTTACCAGCGTCGGTTCCATAGAATATAAAACCTGGGAGAACTATCTTGGTGAAAGCACATTCCAACTGTTAGGAAGTAAAGGTGCCATCTGCCACATTGGAGGGCATTTCTATGACATCAACGGAAAAGAACTCAACACTTCCTTAACCGACAGAATGATAGGAATCACCTACAATGACCTGGAAAAATGCAAAAATGTGGTCTGCGTAGCCTACGGCGAGGCCAAAGCAAAACCAATTGCCGGAGCTCTTCGCGGAGGCTTTATCAACACTCTCATCATCGACTCTGCCTGCGGAGAAAAACTGCTGGAACAATAAAAAAATTCATGTTAAGATAGGAAAAATGAATCAAAAAATGAGGAGAAGACAAACATGGAGAATATTTTTCACAGAGTAAGTATCAGAAAATACCAGGACAAATCAGTTGAGAAAGAAAAGATCATGCAGATCCTGAAAGCGGGCATGCAGGCACCGAGTGCATGCAATCAGCAGCCGTGGGAGTTTTATGTAGTGACTGATAAAGAGAAAATCGAAGAGCTATCAAAAGCAACTCCATATTCCAAATGTGCAGCAGGAGCTCCGGTTGTGATCGTTCCAGTGTATCGCACCAAAGGTCTGGTAGTGCAGGATATGGCTCAGATCGATATGTCTATTGCACAGCAGAATATCTGGCTTGAGACAGATGCCCTGGGACTTGGCGGTGTCTGGATCGGAATCGCACCAATGCAGGACCGCATGGATCTGGTTCACGATATGCTGCATCTTCCTGCAGATGTAGAAGTCTTTTCTCTCTTTGCGCTGGGATATCCTGCAGAAGAAAGAGAACAGCAGAACCGCTTTGACGAGACACGAATCCACTTTATCGAAAAATAGAATGTTATGGAATAAAAAGTGAGTATCTGCAAAAAGCAGATAAAATTATTACAATAAAAAATAAGTAGAAAAATCAGCATTTTCTGGTTACAATGTATGGGATATGTAATTCTGGAAACTGCTGATTTTTTATGGCTTTTCGAGAAGAATAGATTATATGAAGAATATAAAAGGAGTAATCCATGAGCAATTTATCAGAACAGATAAAACAAAACAACGCTACAGCGTTCACCCACAGCGGAAAATTCCATGCAGATGACGTATTTTCATCAGCATTGCTGTTATATTTAAACCCGGAAATCCGCATTATCCGGGGAAATAAAGTTCCGGAAGATTTTGACGGAATCGTATTTGATATCGGCAGAGGCAAATACGACCATCATCAGAAAGATATCCGCATCCGTGAAAACGGCATCCCATATGCAGCCTTCGGACTTCTCTGGGAGGAGCTTGGTGCAGAGATTCTTGGTGAAGAACTTGCGCAGAAGTTTGACGAGTCTTTTGTACAGCCGCTAGATAACAATGACAACACTGGAGAGAAAAATGAGCTTGCAACCCTGATTGGAAACTTCAATCCAACCTGGGATGCCCAGGGCGGCAATGATGAAGCGTTCTTCCAGGCGGTCAGTGTAGCAGGAATGATCCTTGAGAACAAATTTGAACGTTATCTGGGAAATGAACGTGCGGATAAACGTGTAGAAGAAATCCTGGAGGCACATCAGAAAGCAGTTTATTCGGGAGAGAAATCAAAAGAAGAAGCAAGAATTCTGGTTCTGCCAGAGTTTGTTCCATGTCAGAAACGATTGTCAGAAACAGACATTGCATTTGTTATTTTTCCATCTAACAGAGGTGGCTATTGTATCCAGCCTCAGAAGAAAGAATATTCTCTGAACTATAAATGTAGCTTCCCGATAGAATGGCTTGGCCTGGAAAATGAGGAACTAATCTCAGCAACTGGCCTGTCAAGTGCAGGATTCTGTCATAAAGGCGGTTTCCTTATGACAACAGGAACATTAGAGGACGCTGTAAAAGCCTGTGAGATCAGTCTTGCAGATTTCCATGAGAAACCTGTAATTGTAAATTTCGGCGGTGACGAGATGGTAGATGAACTTCTTAGCCAGATGCCAAAGTTACAGTCTGCAAAAATCGTTCATATTGATTTTCCATCGGTCCCGGAATTGGAAATTCAGGGGATTTACGGTGAAGTATCTATGGAAAAACAGGAATGGAAAGCAGCAGTGAAAGAGCAGGTTAAAAAGATACTTAAATACAAACCGGAAGCAGTATATGTAGGAAATAACACGTTTGCAGCATATCCGGTCGTTCATATGCTGCGAAAGAAACACATCCCGGTTTTAACTATGGCAGAAAAAGATGGAATGAAATTATTGGTAAGAATTCCATCTGGTTCTTAAAGAGTAAAAAGAACAGGAACAAACAAAATGACACAAGACAAAAAACAAATCCTGGGACATGTCCTTGCATGCGGCACTCAGATTATGTGGGGCGCAACTTTTGTATCTACAAAAGTCCTGCTGAACTACTTTCAGCCTGTAGAAGTTCTCTTTACCAGAGCAGTACTTGCATTCATTGCATTGTTAATTTTTTTTCCACATCATTTGAAACTGAAGAATCCGAAGCAGGAATTTGCATTTGCAGGCGCCGGACTATTCGGAATTGTTCTCTATTTCATGCTGGAAAATACAGCACTGACCATGACCTATGCGTCCAACGTAGGCATCATCGTAGCATGCGCACCTTTTTTCGTAGCAGTGACAGTTGGGATTTTCTTTAAAAATGAAAAATCCGGAAAGTTTTTCTACATAGGCTTCGTGATCGCAATGACAGGAGTCATTCTGATCAGTATGAACGGTCAGAAAAGCTTCAACCTGAACCCGGCAGGAGATGGTCTTGCATTTCTGGCGATGATCTCATGGGGAGCATATTCCGCTCTTGTCAAAAAGATCGGAGAATGGGATTACCCAACTATCGCAGTGACCCGTCGAATCTACTTTTATGCAATACTTTTCCTGATTCCGGTATTGATCAAGCAGAAAGCATCCTGGGATATCAGCCTGATTCATAACCCGCAAGTAGTTTCCAACTTCTTATTCCTTGGAATTGGTGCCAGCGCCATGGGCTTTATGCTCTGGAATCTTTCTACCAAATGGATAGGAGCTGTAAGGACCAGTGTATACATTTATGTATCACCGGTAGTGACAGTCGTTCTGTCCATGCTGATCCTGCATGAAAAAATGACAGTTATCTCTGTGTTTGGTTCTTTACTGATCTTTGTCGGACTTATAATTTCACAGAAGAAAGCACAGTAAAAGAGGGGACTGCCGCAGGCATATAATTGATATTTGTATTACAGGATAGGTATTGCGCAGCACTTTCAGGAATTGTATAATGAACAGGTAAACGTAGCATTATCACAGTAACAGACAAGGTATAGTAAGAGGCAGCCGTAAAGGAGAAGGCAGGGTGTGGGAAAGCTGAATATAAATAAAGAGATCAATACTTTAAACAGGAAGATAGAACTTCTTGAACATGCAGTTGGAGCAAATGCAGAAGTATATTATAATATTAATTTAACCAGAGATTTGGTTCCGGAAAGAATCTACCGTATGACCGGTGATGAGAAACAGGATATCAATAAGCAGATGGGACTTCCGGAAAATGCAGCATTCTCACAGATAGTATCCTACTGGGGTGACAGAATGCCGGAAGAAGAGAAGAATGCATATTTTGATTTTTTGAGCATTTCCAGACTGCTGAAACGATTTGAGAACGGAGAGTACCATGTTACGCATAAGTACTGGACCGGCAATGCGCTATCAGATTCTATTCTTGCGGAGCAGCATATCATTATGTATGCAGATGAAGAAAACGGGGATGTTCTTGGTTTCAGTTATGTTCATAACCTTACAGAACAGTATCGTAAGGAAAAAGAGATTAAGAAAGAACTGGAAAAAAACTACAAAGAGCTGGAGAAGGCACTTCTTACAGCACAACGCGCAAATCATGCCAAGACTACATTCCTTAACAATATGTCCCACGACATCCGTACTCCGATGAATGCAATTATAGGTTTTACATCTCTGGCCGCGTCTCACATTGATAATAAAAAGAAAGTAAAGGAATACCTGGGAAAAATTTCCACTTCCAGTGAACACTTGCTGTCCTTGATCAATGATGTTCTTGATATGAGCAGAATTGAGAGTGGAAAAGTGAAAATCGAAGAAAAACCGCTGCATCTGCCAGATTTGATGCATGATATCCGCACGATCATACAGCCGAATATCGCTTCCAAGCAACTTGATTTTCTGATTGATATGATCGATGTCAAAGACGAGGACATCATTGCGGATAAGCTTAGACTGAATCAGATTTTATTGAATATTTTGAATAATGGAATTAAATTTAATAAAACAGGCGGGACTGTCAGCCTTCGGATCAAACAGACAAAACAGGCACCATATGGTTATGCCAATTATCAGTTTATTATCCGTGACACTGGAATAGGGATGAGTGAAGAGTTCCGGGAGCATATTTTCGAGGCCTTTACAAGAGAAGAGACATCTACGGTAAGCGGAGTTCAGGGAACAGGGCTTGGAATGGCTATTACCAAGAATATTGTGGATATGATGGGCGGAACCATCACTGTAAACAGTGAAGAAGGAAAAGGTTCTGAGTTTATTGTATCACTCACATTTAAAATCAGCGGAGATCCGGTTGTTTATGAAAAAATCGAGCAGCTGCAGGGTTTACGTGCTCTGGTGGCAGATGATGATACAGACACCTGCCTGAACATTTCAAATATGCTCACAGAGATCGGAATGCGTCCGGAATGGACAGTTTCCGGAAAAGAGGCTGTGATCCGTGCCAAGCAGGCAGTGGAGATTGGTGATGAATTCTCGGCATATATTATTGACTGGCTTATGCCGGATATGAACGGAATTGAAACAGTACGCCGCATCAGAAGAGTGATCGGAAACGATAAGCCAATTATTATTCTTACTGCCTATGACTGGACTGATATTGAGGCGGAGGCAAGAGAAGCGGGAGTAACCGCATTCTGTGAAAAACCGCTGTTCATGTCTGAACTGAGAGATATTCTTTCAAGACCTTTTCGTGTATCCGGGGAGAATTATAAGAAAGAACAGGAAATACAGTTTGAGGGTAAGAAGATTCTTCTTGTTGAAGACAATGCGCTGAATCAGGAAATTGCAGTAACAATCCTGGAAGAGGCCGGTTTTGTGGTTGAAGTTGCAGAGGATGGGACCATTGCTGTAGAAAAGATGAAACAGGCAGTTCCAGGGCAGTATGATCTGATATTAATGGACATTCAAATGCCCAAAATGGACGGATATGAAGCAACCCGACAGATTCGAGTGCTTGACAAACCATATGCAGCGCAGATCCCGATCGTTGCAATGACTGCTAATGCATTTGAAGAGGACAAAGAGAAAGCATTTGAGTCCGGAATGAATGGACATCTTGCCAAACCGATCAAAATTCCTGAACTTCTTAAAACATTGAATCAGGTTTTGCGAAAAGAAAAATAAAAACCCCTGTCTGCGAGAATGAAATCTGTAAACAAGGGAATGTTGCAAAATACTATGAATATTCAGAAACAGCTGCCAGAGAAAGTCAGGCAGCTGTTTTGGTCTTAAGTGCTAAATGGGGATCAGCAGAAACTGAAACGTCAGAAAGTGCTGAAGGAGCAGAATGATGACGGGATTCTACTTTATACAGATATAAAATACCGCCAAAGAATCCAAAGATCAGTCCGACATATCCTCCGGAACAAAGGATAACGGTTGCTTTCATAGTTGCAGACATACCTCCGATCAGACAGATCAGAAAGCCCGCCAGAAGACCGATCGTTGTCCACTCAATAAGTGAACCTGCCAGAAATGCGGCAGCAGTATGTGTTTCCTTAACCTGTTTATTGACTGAATTCCATAATGTTTGATACATAATGATCCCTCTTTCCTTTATCTATAAATACACTGTACTGTGTTGGATATAGTAATCCACTGCAGCTTGAGAATCCTGTTGAAGGACTTTTTCTTATTTCGTTGTTATTATTATAGAAAAATGTTTGTTAAATGCGCATGCATGGTAATGCAAAATTTATGTAAAATTTTTTATTATAATTGTGTTGATTTCTGGAACTTCTCTGGTATGTATGCAGAAATGCCGTATATAATAAAGTAAGTATTATCTGGAAGTGAGATCAATATGGCAGATCAGAAAATAGATAATCTTTTGAATCTTGCAATGGATGCTACTCCAGAGGAGTGGAGAAAATCGGAGAATCTGAATGTAGGATATGATTCAGCTACGAGATTGTGGGACGTGATCGTGAAATACAGTGGACCAGAGAGTGGACTGGCGGGAACTGGCATTCAGGTAGTCTCTTTACTGGGCGGCTATGCAGTAGTGACTTTGCCGGAAGATGAGATAGATGCTTATTCTGACAGAGTGCAGGTGGAATTTATGGAGAAGCCAAAACGCCTGTATTTTGAGCTGTTTCAGGCAAAAGGAGCAAGCTGCATCCGGACAGTGCAGACCGGCAGAAATGGATTGACAGGAGAAGGAGTTCTGGTAGGGGTTGTGGATTCGGGTGTAGATTATTTTCATCCCGACTTCCGAAATGCAGACGGAAGCAGCAGGATTTTGCGTTTATGGGATCAGAATATACAGGGAAATCCACCGCAGGGATATGTGACGGGAACTGAATATACGAAAGAAGAAATTGATGAGGCGCTTGCACTTGGAGAAAATCAGGGCAGGCGCCTTGTTCCGTCCACAGATTACAGTGGGCATGGAACTTCTGTACTTGGCATTGCAGCATGGAACGGGCGGGCATCTGATGGGGTAAATCAGGGAGTGGCTTATGAAAGTGATTTGCTAGTTGTGAAGATGGGGATTCCCAGAGAGAATTCTTTTCTCAGGACTACGGAACTGATACAGGGGATTGATTATCTGGTGCGCCAGGCATTGGCTATGGGACGGCCGATGGTGATCAATCTCAGTTTTGGAAACAATTATGGATCACATGAACCGTATAATTAAGGGAAAACATAAGAAAACACTGATATTTCCTGTGCTTTCAGGAGAATTAGTGTTTTACTTGGATTATTCTATAGCAATTCCAGAAAATAATGCAAGCAATCCAGCCTATCAGAGCGTGAAGTCCTGCGTCAGATATCTTTGCCGTGCGTCAGCACGCCTGCTGATACCTTCTTTGTCCTTCGCACTCTGCTGAACTGTCTTGATTGCATTATTTTCTGGAATTGCTATAAGTGAAATTATATATGTTAAATATCTTTCTGACAAAATCTTTATATAATCTTAATATAGAATCAGAGACTCTTATACTATCTTTGAAGGCAATTAGATATAATAAAATGCATCATAAAAGCAGTGCTATTAGAATCAATAATAAGGAGTTCTGATTATTTATGCCGGAAAAATTAAGTAAGAAAAAACATCTGACATCTTTTCAATTAATTATTCTGGGATTTGCAGGCGTGATCCTTTTTGGAACCGTTCTGCTGATGCTTCCAGTTTCCTCATCGGAGAAAGTGTTGACTCCATTTCATGAGGCACTTTTTACAGCCACTTCCGCGGTATGTGTGACAGGGCTTGTGATAAAAGACACCGGAAGCTACTGGTCTCTGGCAGGGCAGACGATTATTCTTGTACTTATACAAATTGGCGGACTTGGAGTGGTAACTGTGGCGGCATCTGTTTCTCTTCTTTCCGGGAAAAAAATATCTCTTATGCAAAGAAGTACCATGCAGGATGCGATTTCAGCACCTAAAGTTGGGGGAATCGTCAGACTGACAAGGTTTATTTTAAAGGGGACATTTTTGATCGAAGCTGCAGGGGCATTGTTATTGCTGCCAGTTTTTTTATCGGATTATGGGTTAAAGGGGATCTGGCTGTCAGTTTTTCACTCTGTTTCTGCTTTTTGCAATGCCGGATTTGATATACTGGGAACAGCAGTTCATGCTTTTCCATCTCTGACAGGGTATTCTGGAAACGCCCTTATAAATATGGTAATTATGATGTTGATCATTATAGGGGGAATCGGTTTCCTTACCTGGGATGACATTTATACGAACAAGTTGAATTTTAAACGTTACCGTATGCAAAGTAAGATTATTCTTATGACTACTACATGTCTGATTTTGTTTCCGGCAGTTTTTTTCTTTACCTGTGATCTGAAAAACTTGTCCATAGGGAAGCGACTGCTGGCAGCTGTGTTTCAATCCGTAACTACAAGAACTGCCGGATTTAATACTATAAACATTTCAGAGATGAGCGAGGCATCAAAGGCGGTTATGATACTGTTAATGCTGATCGGTGGATCGCCGGGTTCTACAGCAGGTGGAATGAAAACAACAACTTTTACGGTACTTATTTTAAATGCTATTGCAACATTTCGAAGCCAGGAAAATGCAGGGGCTTTTGGGCGAAGACTGGAATACCATGTGATAAAAAATGCAGCGACAATAGCTATGCTTTATTTTACATTGTTCTTTTGCGGTGGGGTTGCTATCAGTGTATGCGAAGGGATTCCTCTTTTGGACTGCCTGTATGAAGCTGCCTCGGCTGTTGGTACGGTAGGCCTGACACTGGGAATTACACCGGGGCTTCATGTTTTTTCACAGGTCGTGCTGATCATACTGATGTATTTGGGACGTGTAGGTGGTCTGACCCTGATTTATGCGGTATTTTCCGGAAGAAACAAGGGAAATGCAAAGCTTCCTCTGGAGAAAATTACAGTTGGATGAGAAGGAGAAAGAAAATATTATGAAAAATGTATTGATTATCGGGCTTGGAAGATTTGGAAGACATGTTGCCATGCAGCTTAATCAGTTGGGACATGAAATTATGGCGGTTGACTGGAATGAAGAAAGAGTGGACAAAGTACTGCCATTTGTGACCAATGCCCAGATTGGTGACAGTACCAATGCTGAATTTTTACAATCCCTTGGGATTGGAAATTACGATATCTGTTTTGTGACCATTGGAGGAAGTTTTCAAAATTCTCTTGAAACAACTTCCCTTTTGAAAGAATTGGGAGCAAAACTGGTGATATCCAGAGCTGAGCGTGATGTCCAGGAAAAATTTCTTTTACGCAACGGTGCAGATAAGGTGGTGTATCCGGAAAAGCAGGTCGCAAAATGGGCCTCTATCCGTTACACGGATGATCATATTCTGGACTATATGGAAGTGGATGCTTCCCATGCAATCTTTGAGGTGGAAGTACCAGATGAATGGTCTGGAAAAACAGTTGGCGAACTGGATATCAGAAAACGCTACAACATTAATATTCTGGCAGTAAAAAATGAGGGAGAATTCAATATTGCAATTTCTCCGGACACATATTTTGCAGAGAATAATAAATTACTGGTGTTAGGAGAATACAGAGCTCTTCAGAAGTGTTTCCGCATATAGCTCATTTACGGTGAAGAGGCTGGTAAAGAGGTGAAGGTAATGACAGAAGGTATGCTGGCAGTTACTGTATTTTGTATGTTTGGACTGGGTTTTTATATTGCAAATAAAGCAGATAAGTTTTTGGACGAAATTCAGGAAAATGTTGAAGAGAAACAGCATTCATCGAAGATATTCTTACTGGATACGCTTTCGGATGAAGAATTGTTAAGAGAGATTCATGAGTATAAAAGCCAATATAAGAAAGCTGAAATTATAATTTTTGATGGACAGACTGGGGATGAAAAAAAGATTTTTGACCATAATACAGTCGCATGATATAATTTCAAAAACAACAGAAAAAGGTGGCAGGCAGGATGAGTCTGAGAATTGTAGAGGATAATAAAAAAACAGATGAACATATCCTTGTTTGTCTGTCTGCAGCACCCTCTAATCAGAAAATAGTAGATACAGCGGCGAAAATGGCAAATGCGCTGCAGGCACGTTTTACAGCTCTGTATGTGCAGACAGGTACAAAATCAGAAGCCTTAGATAAAGAAAAGCTGGAAGAACATATCCGATACGCAGAAATGCTTGGGGCAGAAATTGTGATGACTCACGGGGAAAACATACCGGTACAGATTGCAGAGTATGCCAGGTTATCCAATGTTACCAAAATTGTGATCGGACAAAGCAATGCCAGACGAAATCATTTTTTCAGCAAGTCAACTCTGACGGAAAAACTGATTGAAATTGTACCGGATATCGATATCCATATTATCCCGGACGCGGTAAAAACCAGGAGTTATCAAAAACGGCCATTTACATGGTATGTAGAAAAACCGTCTGCAAAAGATTATTTTCTGACAGTTTTTATATTTGCGGTATGCACTTTCATTGGTCTGTTGTTTCAGAAGCTGAATTTCACGGATACGAATATTGTAACGATATACATTCTGGGAGTTTTGGTTACTTCAATTGTGACAGATGGTTATCTTTGCAGTGTAGCTGGTTCGTTCTTAAGTGTAGTTTTATTTTGTTTTTTTCTGACAGAACCAAGGATGTCTTTTCAGACATATGCGGTGGGTTATCCGGTGACATTTCTTATAATGCTTATTTCATCTGTACTTACGGGAGCACTTGCGGCAAAGGTGAAGACACATGCAAAGCTGTCCGCACAGCTTGCCTTTCGTACACAGGTGCTGTTTGATACAGATCGTCTGATGCAAAAGGCCAAAGGAGAAACGGAGATCCTTGATGTTACCTGCACGCAGTTGATCCGCTTACTAAATCGCAATATTACAGCGTATGTTGTGGAAAATGGAACTTTATCAGGAGGAAAACTTTTCTCAGGGGAAAAAGAGAATACAGAAGATTTCTTAACACCAGAAGAACAGCAGACAGCCAGGTGGGTCTATGAAAACAGACAGCGTGCCGGTGCATCCACGCAACATTTTCCACAGGCTAAATGTCTATATCTGGCGATCCGAAGCGGGAATAATGTTTACGGTGTAATTGGGATACCACTGCAAAAAGAAGCGTTGGATTCTTTTGAATACAGTATCCTGTTGTCTGTAATAAATGAATGTGCGCTTGCAATGGAGAACGCGCAAAATGCCATGGAAAAAGAGAAAAATGCGGTTTTGGCTAAAAACGAGCAGCTGCGGGCAGATCTTCTTCGGGCAATTTCCCATGATCTTCGAACTCCGCTTTGCTCTATTTCCGGCAATGCGGATATGTTGCTCAGCAACAGCGAACGCCTGGACGAAGCTACAAAGTATCAGATTTACACTGACATTTATGACGATTCTGAATGGCTGATCGGAGTTGTGGAGAATCTGCTTTCCATTACCAGGCTGAATGATGGAAGATTGAAATTCAAATTTACGGATCAGCTTTTAGATGAAGTGATTGCAGAGTCGTTGCGACATATTAGTCGGAAACATGATGATTATAAAATTGTGGCAGACTGTGAAGAACTTGTTCTTGTACGTATGGATGTACGCCTTATTATACAGGTTCTGGTAAATTTAATTGATAATGCAATAAAATATACGCCGCCAGGTTCGGTAATCAGCATTCGGGGAAAGAAAACAGATGGGAAAGCGCGGATAAGTGTGGAAGATAATGGTCCTGGAATTCCAGAAGAAATGAAGCCGCATATTTTTGAAATGTTTTATACAGGGAAAACAACAGTTGCGGATAGTCATCGGAGTCTGGGACTTGGCCTGGCACTTTGTCATTCTATCATAGAAGTCCATGACGGTACCCTGATTCTGACGGATCATGATCCGCATGGATGCAATTTTACTTTTACTTTACCCTTAAGCGAGGTGACATTAAATGAATAAGACATTAATTCTGGTGGTTGAAGATGACAGGCCCATACGCAACCTGATCATTACTACATTAAAAACACATGACTATAAATATCTGGCAGCTGAAAACGGATCTTCGGCTATTCTGGAGGCTTCGTCCCACAATCCGGATATCGTTCTTCTGGATCTGGGTCTTCCTGATATGGAAGGCGTAGAGGTGATAAAAAAAATTCGAACCTGGTCAAATATGCCGATTATTGTGATCAGTGCCAGAAGTGAGGATGCGGATAAAATAGAGGCACTGGATGCAGGAGCGGATGATTATATTACAAAACCATTTTCCGTAGAGGAATTACTTGCCCGTATCCGTGTCACTCAAAGGAGGCTTGCTATAACGCAGACAGGAGAACAACTGGAAACCTCTGTTTTTGAAAATGGTGAATTGAAGATAGATTATACAGCCGGCTGCACATATCTGAAGGAAGAAGAATTGCATCTGACGCCCATTGAGTATAAGCTGCTCTGCCTTCTATCCCGCAATGTGGGAAAGGTATTGACACATACTTATATTACCCAGCAGATTTGGGGACGATGTTCGGAAAACGATGTTGCTTCTCTTAGAGTTTTTATGGCAACACTGCGGAAAAAACTGGAACCTGACAAAAATGGGGTGCAATACATCCAGACACACATTGGAATTGGATATCGCATGCTTAGAATTGAGAAAGATAAATTCTAAGCATGTGATAGGCGTAGTTTTGCTTTATAGCATCTGCATTTTCTTCATAGTTTTTCCGAACAATATAGCTGCAATCAGAATAGACGATACATCGGCAACAGGCTGTGCCCATACAAGTCCGGTCATTCCTATAACAGCCTGCAAAATGAATAATACAGGAATGAAAATGATTCCCTGACGGCTCATGCTGATAAGAAGTGCTGGAGTTGCGGCTCCCATTGCCTGAAGTGCATTGACCAACACATAAAATACACCGAACAGAAAGCTGGTGGAAAGAAGTATTCTTGCAAACTGAACTGCATAGGCAAAAGCAGTCTGATCTGTAAGAAAAGCACTGACAATCTGATTGGTAAATACATAACAGATAGCTGCAAGGACTGTTCCTAAAATAAGAGCAAAAATAATGGTAAATTTAAAAACTTCTTTAAAGCGTTTCCATGTTTTAGCACCTACACAATAACCGAGAATTGGTTGTACGCCCTGACCTAAGCCCATACAGATCATACCGGTGATTGTAATAACTTTCATTGCAACGCCCATTCCGGCAACAGACATATCTCCATAGTGTGACATCTGGCTGTTAATGATAATCTGAGAGACACTCATTAATACGTCACCTAAAGCAGCAGGAACACCAATAGCCAGTACGCTGGCAGCGATTCCCTGTTTTACAGTAAAATCTTTCAATCTGATGGAAAGCATGGATTTTCCTTTCAGGAAATAAGAAATATAAAATCCTGCACCGACAATATTTCCAATCACGGTTGCGATTGCAGCACCTTTAATATCTAATCCCAGGGCAAGGATAAAAATAGGATCTAAAATTACATTGACCAGATTCCCAAGCAGCAAACCAAGCATTGCTTTTCCAGATTCCCCCTCTGTACGGACGACATTTCCATAACAGTTAGAAATAAGTACAAATGGTCCGGCAAATACGATGATGCTCAGATAGCTTTTGGCATATTCATAAGTATCAGCACTGGCACCGATTAAATTCAGAATCGGATCAATAAATATAAGAATCAATGCAGCCAACAGAATACCTACGAATACACATCCCCAAAAACAAAACGTACAGGATTTTCTTGCTTTTTCTTTGTTTCCTTCTCCCAATGCTCTGGAAATCACAGAAGTTCCACCGATTCCAAATAAGGTTCCGAGAGACATAAAGATCAGATATACCGGTGTCGCAAGAGATACTGCGGCAACCAGTAAAGCGTTATGTGTCTGACCGATAAAAAAGGTATCGGCAAGATTATATACAAGTACCATCAGCATAGCTGCCATAGCAGGCAGCGCATTTTTCATTACCGCTTTTGGAACCGGCATATTGCTGAATACCTCCAGGTTTTTATTATTTTCCATGAAAATGTTTCCTCCTTGTTAAACAGATTTTTATATGATACAATTAGCATCTGATACGAATTGTATCACTATCATATAAAACTGAAAATATGAAAACCTGAGACTATTTTCCACTTTTGGTATCAGGTAAAACACTGGAGGATAAGAACTATGAAGCCAAATGATAAACGATATATTGAAAATATGCGTGTTAAAAAAAGCATTCAGACCGCTTTGTTTTCGCTTATGAAAAAGAAAAAATTTTCGGAAATCAGAGTAGCGGATATCATTTCAATGTCAGGTGTTGCTAAAGCATCGTATTACAGAAATTTCTCTTCAATTGAAGACGTTATATATTTTTATATTGATCAGATGAATAAAGAACTTGCTGAGCTGATGCCAAAACAACATGATATCAATATGAAAACGATCCGGCAAAATTTGATTATTTTGTATAAATACTATCTGGAACATAGAGAAGAAATTTTACTGTTGTGTTCCAATGGATTCTATGAACTGATTCAGGATAATACAGATCAGTTCCTTATCAATGCGATTGGAGATATGCCATCAAATTCGATTGACCGTTATAATATATATTTACTGTCAGGTGCAATATGCCATGTCCAGATTGAGTGGTTAAAAAATAAAGCCCCTGAATCACCAGAGGCTTTTGCAGATTTCAATATGACATTTATTGAGAATAATAAAGGGATTTTGGAAAGTATATGAATACTTTTGTGCCTCCTTATTGTTGTATCGGATGCACAATAATGAGATAAACTCGTAAGATAACTGTTCTGCTTAAAGCAATGAAATAACTTACTCAACTTTCCCACCAGTAAAACTGGTATAAACAGTTGATTTTTTAACTAAAATTTTAAAATAATTGGTTCCTTGACATAAAAATAGCACCTAATCTTTGATATAATAAGTTCACCACAAACAAATATAATAAATATAAGTATGTGCATAATTGAAATGGATTATTTATGGCAGATCAGAAAATAGATAATCTTTTAAACCTTGTAATGGATGCTACTCCAGAGGAACGGCGAAAGTCTGAGAATCTGAATGTGGGATATGATTCAGCTATGCGATTGTGGGACGTGATCGTGAAATATAGCGGACCGGAGAGTGGACTGGCGGGAACTGGCATTCAGGTAGTCCCTTTACTGGGTGGCTATGCAGTAGTGACTTTGCCGGAATCTGAGATAGATGCTTATTCTGACAGAGTGCAGGTGGAATTTATGGAGAAGCCAAAACGCCTGTATTTTGAACTGTTCCAGGCAAAGGGAGCGAGCTGTATCCGGACAGTGCAGACCGGCAGAAGTGGATTGACCGGAAAAGGAATTCTGGTAGGTATTGTGGATTCAGGTGTAGATTATTTTCACCCTGATTTCCGAAATGCAGACGGAAGCAGCAGGATTCTTCGATTATGGGACCAGAGCATACAGGGAAATCCACCGCAGGGATATGCAGCAGGAACGGAATATACAAAAGAGGAAATTGATGAGGCGCTTGCACTTGGAGAAAACCAGGGCAGGCGCCTTGTTCCGTCCATGGATTACAGTGGACATGGAACCTCGGCACTTGGGATTGCTGCGGGAAATGGGCGGGCGTCAGATGGAGTGAATCAGGGAGTTGCATATGAAAGTGATCTGCTGGTGGTGAAGATGGGAGTTCCCAGAGAGAACGCATTTCCAAGGACTACAGAACTAATACAGGGGATTGATTATCTGGTGCGACAGGCACTGGCTATGGGACGGCCAATGGCGATCAATCTCAGTTTTGGAAATAACTATGGATCCCACAGAGGAGATTCTCTTCTTGAAACATATATAGATATGGTTTCTGCCACAGGACGTCTGGTTATCTGCACAGGTACAGGGAACAATGGTAACCAGCCACTGCATGAGGGAGGAATCCTGAAACAGGGACAGACCAGACAGATAGAATTATCTGTGAGCAGCAGGGAACCAACATTAAATGTGCAGTTATGGAAATCTTATGAGGATGAGATGAGTATTTATATTGAAAATCCATCCGGAAACCGGATCGGCCCCTTAGACGAAAAGCTTGGTCCTCAGAGGTACAGACTGGGAAATACAGATCTTTTAATCTATTATGGCAAACCTGGACCCTATCATCTGACACAGGAAATCTACATAGATTTCCTTCCTGTGAAAACTTATGTGGACAGTGGAGACTGGAAAATCATCCTAAGTGGAAAAAAGGTCAGAGGAGGGGAATATTACCTGTGGCTGCCGGGTGGAAATACCCTGAACAGAGGGACAGGGTTTTATGAACCAAGGGCATATGGGACTTTGACCATACCCGCTACAGCCCGGCGGATTATTGCAGTTGGAGCATATGATTCACTGGTTGACTCCTATGCGGACTTTTCCGGAAGGGGAAGCAGGATGCTGCCTTATCTGAAACCTGATCTGGTGGCACCCGGAGTGAATATAGTTGCTCCCGTACCCGGCGGCGGCTACAGGACAGTAACAGGGACCTCCTTTGCAGCACCTTTTGTCAGCGGAGCCGCAGCATTGCTGATGCAGTGGGGGATTGTAAATGGAAACGATCCCTATCTATATGGGGAAAAAGTAAAAGCCTATCTCCGAAAAGGCGCCAGACCATTGCCGGGGTATGAGGAGTATCCCAATGAAGAGGTGGGATGGGGAAGCCTCTGTGTAGCACAAAGTCTTCCCGAAATATGAGAAATATAAACTATAAAATTGCAATACAATACAGATATCTGTTATGCAGATACTTATCTGAAGCTGATACCAATCCCTACTGCGCCGGGACCGGTATGGACACTGATGCTGGCGGAAAGTGGACTGTAAAAGACATCAGCTTCCGGAAATTTATTGCGGAGAAGGGTCAGCCATTCTTCTTGCTGTTCTGGCGTAAGTCCGGCACCGGCTGCTCCAATATGCAATTTCGACATATCCTGATCTGCGAATCTTTTCTCAAGATCGGACTGAATTGCCAGAATCATTTTTTCTTCCGCCCTTTTCATAGAACCCCGTGCTTTGGCAAAAGAGTCCAGCTTTTCTCCCTGTATTGTTAAAATAGGCTTTATGGACAATACTGTTCCGATCAGGGCTGCGGCAGGTGTGATGCGTCCGCCCTTTTTCAGGTATTCTAATGTATTGACAGTAATATAAATACTTGAATTATAGGCATCAGATTCTAAGGCAGCTTTTATTTCCTTTGCAGAAGCCCCGTTCAGGGACATTTCTCTTGCGTGAAGTACGGATTCATACATGGTGACAGAAATCCGGTGATTATCAACAACTTCAACTTTTCCATCATAATCCTGAGAATAACCTATAGCAGCAGCACAGGAGTTAGACAGACCGCTTGACATTGGAATATATACAAGTTCCTCATAGCCTTCGGCTAAAATCTGATCCCATAAATCCATTACATCGCCAGGGGAAGGCTGGGAAGTGGTGATGCGTTTGTTATCGGAAAGAGCACAGAAAAATTCTTCCTCTGTAATGGTATCATTTTCATAAAAGGTTGTTTCTTCAATAATTACAGGCATATGTATTACATATATCCCAAGTTTTTCTGCGGTACTTCTGGTAATACCGCTGTTTGTGTCAGTCATGATGGCTGTTTTCATAGTGATTTTCTCCTGAAAGTTTTAATTGTATAATTTGTATAATAATGAAATGAACGATTGTAAAACAAAATAAAATGCCTTATAATGATGTTACAAATTGTAACATTAAAATAGAAATATTTCAATATTCACAAGAAAAATATTTCATCAAGACTGGAGTTATAACGATGAAGAAAAGAATAAGTCAGACCAATATTCAGGTAAAACAGGATATGTACAAGGCATTGCTACGGTTAATGGGGAACAAGCTATTTTCCTCCATTGCAGTTTCAGACATTACCTCAGAGGCAGGTGTTTCCAGGATGTCATTTTATAGAAACTATAATGCAATAGAAGATATCCTGACAGAGCATTTAGAGGAGGTAGTGGAAGAATATAGGGCAAAAGAATTAGAAGAACCTGATACTGGAAGTGAAAAGGTATTCTACGAGAAAAAATATATGTTGCGCTGCTTCAGGTTCTTCTATTTGCATCGTGAATTCATAGATGCACTGATCACAGCCGGAATGGGAGATTTGTTTTTGGCAAAAATAACAGAACATCTTATTCGAAAATGGGTTGACAAAGAAAAAGAGACAAGAGAGGAAACTTTGAGAATCAGTGCGTTTGCCGGTGCTATTTACAATATGTATCGGGAATGGAGTAAAGGGGATTTTCTTGAACTGCCAGAGGATGTTGCGGCAATTTTATATGATTTAAGAAAACAGACAGATTAAACAAAGAATAGAGGCGGTTGTATGTTAAAAAAACTTATATTGGTGCAGATCATCCTGCTTTCTTTCCAGACAGTGTTGTATTTTGGATGCGAGTTTTTTCAGAGAGGTATCCATGATGTAAAACGTCCGGTGGATGATAAGATTCCATTTCTTCCGTGGACAGTGTTACCTTACTGCTTTTGGTTTCCGCTGATTGCTTTTTATCCGTTGGCTGTTTTCCAGACAGATCCATATTCTTATTGCGGATATCTGATGACTATGGTGGTGGAAATTGTGCTCAGCGTGGTGTGTTATCTGGTCTATCCGACTTCTTTTCAGAGACCGGTGCCTCCGGATGGCTTCTGGGGGAACTTTATGAAATTTATTTATCATGGCAGCTACAGAGGACTGAACTGTGCACCAAGTCTGCATTGTTCCAGTTGCTTCCTTGTAATATATGTTTCTTGCACATGTATGGGAATGAATCTTTGGATTCGGATATTTACAATTTTAATTGCTGTTATGATTGTGCTGTCAACGCTTACAACAAAACAGCACACACTAATTGATGTGCTGACAGCAGTTCTACTTTTTGGGATTAGCAGGTTTCTGGGAATTTTGTTGACAGTACGATATTTTGTACCGATTTTGACATTTATTGGAAATTTACAATAAATAATAATGCATAATGCGGAAAAGAGGAGAAAACCATGATTTGTGGAATGACATATTATCAGATATGCTGGTATTTTTTGATATATTCCTTTGGAGGCTGGGTTGTTGAAGTGATCTTTCATGCAGTAGCCCTGGGAAAGGTTGTGAACAGAGGATTCTTAAATGGACCGGTATGTCCGGTATATGGATTTGGAGTACTATCTGTTTTTGCGATGATAAATATGCTGCAAAGCAATGGTCATCAGATGAATGATGGAATGATATTTTTATTTGGAGTTATTCTGGCTACTGTAGTGGAGTTAATAGCTGGATGGTTGTTAGATGTGTGCTTTCATGCGAGATGGTGGGATTATTCAGATAAACCTTTAAATTTTCATGGATATATCTGCCTGGAATTTTCGCTGATATGGGGTCTGGCAATTGTTCTTGTAGTGAAAATTTTTCAGAAATATGTGGAAAATCATACATCACCACATGCTGATTCGACTTTTGGCTGGATTATACTGGCCATATTATATTGTATGTATCTGGCAGATTTTATCGTGACAGTAGCTGTTATACGAGGATTAAACAAGAAACTTACCAGATTAAATAAAATTCGTTCAGATATGCGGATTGTAAGCGATAAAATCAGTGATACTGTTGCAAATACATCAATAGATACAGCACAGGTTATAGAAGAAGGAAAGGTGCAGACAGCGCTTGCAAAAGCTGAAATTCGTGAAGCTGTTGAAACAAAAAAAGATCAATCCATTGAGAAACTTCTTGAAAAGAGAACTGAACTGCAAAGGGAATTTGATGAACTTTCCAATTCTATAACCAACCATACAATTGTTGGACAGGGAAGAATTATTAAGGCATTTCCAGCGATGAAGCATCGGTATTACCATGAACTGATTCAGGAATTGAGAAAAAATTATAAAGAACGTTTGTGAAATTTATTGGAAACTAAAGAGAAAGGAGAATAACCTGTAATGCAGAAACTGATAGAGAAAGCGCCAGGGGATATTACGGTCGGTCTTCCCAGAGCATTTTTACATTATCGTTACGATAATCTTTGGAAGTCATTTTTTAAGGAACTTGGAATTAAAACCATCAGCAGTCCGCCCACTAATCGGAAAATACTGGAAAATGGATCCGCACTGGCAGTGGATGAAAGCTGCCTGTCAGCAAAACTTTATTTCGGACACGTAAATGTGCTGCTTGATAAGTGTGATTATATCCTGATTCCCAGAGTGGTTGGATTTGGTGTGGATCGTGCAATGTGTACCCGTTTTCAGTCCCTGTATGATCTGGTAGTCAATATATTCCCTCAGTATAAGAATAAATTTCTGGTCTGGAATTTGGATCCGTAGCATGGAAATGATGAACTACAAGAGAAATCACCTGCGGTAAATGTCTGAATAATTGTGAAATTGTCTGTGTATATAAGGAAAACGAAATGATCGATGCATGGGGAAACCGGTGTGAGAGAGGTTAGCTGATTTGACAGGTTTGATAAATACGTTATTATGTCTGACTTTTTAAATGGCTATGCAAGACAAACGTTTCATGTATCAACGAGGTAAAATGAAATGAAGGAAAAGACAGCTAAAATAATTCGGATTATAACAATTCCACCGATAGAAGCATTAGCTATGCTTTTGATACTATATGGAATGAAACGGACAGAATTTGGGGAGACAGGGGATTTGCTGATGGCGATATTATTTCTGACCATCATACCAGTTTGTTCATACCCGATTGCTTCAAGAAAAAAGAATAAGGAAGATAGTCGTAATAATCAAAGAAATATGGCGTTTGTTTTTAATTTTCTGTCATATTTAGCTGCGATGTTAATTGGCTATTGCATGGGGTGTACCAGAATGCTGCAATGGATTCTGAATGGTTATTTTCTGGCAGTTCTGGTACTTACAATTGTAAATAAAGTGTTTAAAATAAGAGCCAGTGGTCATGCATGTAGTTGTACGTTGCCATATTTAATCTTAAGTTATTATTTCGGAGGATATGTGACAGCTATATGTTTGATTTTATATTTGACGGAATTTTGGGCATCTGTTGAGTTAAAGAGACATACAATGAAGGAATTCCTTGGAGGGACGATAGTTGCGTGGATAATATTTGCAGGAATTTTTTGGATGTTATGATAATGATAGATGTGATGTTAGAATATTATTGAAATGAATAGGAAGCTATACTCAAAAGCACTGGATTTGAACACTTTTTTGGAAACATATGAAAATAGAAATTTTATCAATCCAAAAACCACCCAATCTTCTCATCAACCTCCGCATACTTCAGATAAATAATATTAAACTCCCTGATCAGTGGTTCTCCTTTGAGCGTAAAAATCCCAAGTTCCGGATCGCTTTTAGCAAGAACTTCATATACGAAAGAAATTCCATATCCGGATTTGATAAGGTCGATGATCATTTTGAAGCTGGAAATGCAGATATGGCGGTGAAAGCGTTCCAGGGATTCGTTGTGTTCTAGGAGTTTATCCTCAAGGATGGCCAGAGTCCCAGAGCCTTTTTCGCGGTGGATGAGGGTTTCGGACAGAAGGTTTTCTACGGAGACTTCTTTTCCTGCAAATGGATGGTCTTTCGGGCAGATTCCTACGAAAGGTTCTCTGCGGTATAGCTGGCTTTCAAATCTGTTTTTGTCAAAATATCCCTCGATAATGGCATAGTCCAGTGCATTCTGTTCAAGTAGTTGAAGAAGATGTTTTGTATTATCAACGATCAATGTCAGGGAAGTATCAGACTGGTCCAGAAATTTATGAATCTGGTCAGTAATTACATAGTCTCCAATGGTCTTTGTGGCGCCGATGCGAAGCTCGCGAAGGCCATTATTTTTGAGCTTTTCACGGAGAAAATTCTCACGCTGTTGTGCAGAACGTAAATGTTCTTCCAGCATCTGAGCAGCGGGTGTTTTAATCAGTTTTCTGTTTTCGTAGAGAAAAAAACGGCAGCCGTATTCCTTTTCCAGAAACTGTATATGTTGTGTGACGGCAGGTTGTGTAATGTGTAGCAGTTCAGCTGCTTCGCGATAGTTCATAACATTGCATACAGTCATAAAAGTTTCAGTTCTATGATCCAACATAGGATTCGCCTCCTGGAGTATGAGTTATCTTTAGTATTTCGTTATTAACATATGATAAATTTAATTTATTATTTCATAAAAACTAATAAATTGATTTTATCATTTATGAGCTCTATAATCAATAAGAAACAAGATTCCAGTTTGAGTAAAATGAAAAATACATTTGCGTCGCATGTCTCAGGATAGTGTCAAGTAGACAGTAACAGAAAATATACTGCAAAAAATAGAGGAACTTATCTAAACAATAAGATTTTTTGCAGTATAAGTGGCTGGAATGAGCAATACTAAAGTGCAAGAAAAAGGAGAACTCAAATGAAACAGGAGAAAGAAACAATTTCCGGCACAAAGCTAAGTCCGGAAGAAATCAAACGTGTGAAAGGTCTTGGATGTTTAAAGGATAAACGTTACGATGACATTTTCAACATCCGGGTAATCACAAGAAACGGCCGCATCACTACAGACGAGCACCGTGCGATTGCCGATGCAGCAGAGAAATTCGGAAACGGCGAAATTACGATGACAACCCGCCTGAGCCTGGAAATTCAGGGGGTACCATATGCGAACATCGAAGGTACCATCGCATTTCTTGCAGAACATGGTCTGACTACCGGTGGAACCGGAAGTCTGGTGAGACCGGTTGTATCCTGTAAAGGAACCACCTGTCAGTACGGTCTGATCGATACATTTGCACTCAGCGAAAAGATTCACGAACGTTTTTATGTAGGATATCATAACGTAACACTACCACATAAATTCAAAATCGCAGTAGGCGGATGCCCGAACAACTGCGTAAAACCAAATTTGAATGACCTTGGAATCATCGGTCAGCGAATCCCGAAGCCAGATATTGAGAAATGCCGTGGATGCAAAGTCTGTCAGATCGCAAAGAACTGTCCGGTAAAAGTTCCGAAAGTAGTAGACGGCAAAATCTATATCAATCCAGAAGAATGCAATCACTGCGGCCGCTGCAAAGGCAGATGCCCATTTGGCGCAGTTACAGAATACCAGAATGGTTACAAGATCTACATAGGCGGCCGCTGGGGCAAGAGAGTCGCTCACGGACTTACACTTACCAAGATCTTTACGGATGAAGAAGAGGTAATGAACGTAGTAGAGAAAGCCATCAATCTCTTCAAAAACGAAGGAATCGCAGGCGAACGTTTTGCGGATACAGTGAATCGTCTCGGATTTGAATATGTAAATAATAAATTGATCAATGAATAAAGAAAATGTGTTACTGATGTTATGGATCGGGTAAACAGATCAATAACAAAAACGAATAAATAATAAAATGCCTGCTGACGGCGGATATTATAAATATCTCCTAAGCAGGCATTTTTGTGTATTGCAGGAAAAAAGTCCCGTAAAATTCATTCACTGATGAGAAAAAAATTTCTATAAAAATGTCATAATTTATAATATTATTTAAAAAGTTTGAATTTATGCTGTAAATACAAGCGAAGTCAGCATGCATAAAGGGGATATAACTTCAAATTCTGCTTCTTTTATTCCGAAAATCAAAAACCTTGTCAGAAAGGTAAGAATGATTTTGAAGGGACATTTGTCCGATATATTTCGCAACGAATAAAACCGCAGATTTACAGCAGAATAAGAAAACGATAACCGTTATTGTTCACGGAGTGAGCAGCAACACATTACAATGGAGGAAACAAAACGCATGAAAAAATGTAAAAAAGCAGTGTCCATCCTGCTGATCGCAGCAATGCTGGTTCTCATGTTATCCGGATGCGGCGGAAAGTCCGTAACCACAGAGAATACCGGCAGCTCCGAATACAGAGTCTGCATGATCACAGACGCAGGAGACATCACGGACCAGTCCTTTAACCAGACAACTTATGAAGCCAGCAGAGATTACTGCAACGAACATAACATTGATTTTACCTACAAGAAACCAGACGGTGACACAGACTATGCCAGAACAGCCATGGTCGATGTTGCGGTAGCAGAAGGCTACAATATTCTGGTAATGCCTGGCTATGTTTTTGCCCAGACAGTTGTAGACACTACTTTCAAATATCCGGACATTAAATTCATTGTTCTGGATATGAGCGCAGGTGACATCGGTGCGGCAGCAGTAGGAAATGCTTACTATGATGCCCCGGATGCCTACAATGTAGCTGATTATTATAATACAGAAAACACCTACCTTGCGATCTATCAGGAAGCAATCCCAGGATACCTTGCAGGATATACAGCAGTAAAACTTGGATACCGTCACCTCGGATTTCTCGGTGGTCAGGCAGTTCCTGGAGTTATGCGTTACGGATACGGTTATGTACAGGGAATTGACGCAGCTGCAAAAGAAATGGGAATCACAGATGACGTGACTATTGAGTATGCATACGGCGGTCAGTTCTATGGTTCCACAGAAATTACGGCAGCTATGGACACCTGGTATAGCAACGGAACAGAAGTTGTCTTCGCATGCGGTGGTGGTATTTTCACCTCAGCAGCAGAGGCAGCAGCGAAAGTAGGCGGAAAGATCATCGGTGTTGACTCCGATCAGTCTCCGACTATCGACGCATACGGCGAGGGAATGACCATCACTTCAGCTATGAAGAGCCTTACAGCAACCGTAAATTCCATGCTCAATTCCATCATCTATGACGGAACATGGGAAGAACACGTAGGAAAAGTAGAGAACCTTGGTCTTGTATCCAAAGACGATATGTCCCTGAACTATGTCGGACTTCCGGAGGATACCACTCAGTGGAACGATGATTTCGGACTGGAAGACTACAAGAAACTCGTAGCAGACATCTTTGACGGCAAAGTTGAAGTCAACAACAGCACTGATGAGATGCCACAGGTATCTGTAAAATTAAATGTACGTCAGGGTACGATCAAATAACAAAAGGGAAAGGGAACAATAGTATGTCTGAATATGCAATTGAAATGCTGAATATTACCAAGCGTTTTCCCGGAATCGTGGCAAACGATAATATTACGCTTCAGTTGAAAAAAGGTGAGATCCATGCACTTCTCGGTGAAAATGGAGCCGGAAAATCAACGCTGATGAGTATTCTGTTTGGTCTGTACCAGCCGGATGAAGGCGAGATACGCAAAGACGGAAAGAAAGTAGAGATCAAGAATCCAAACGATGCCAATGCCCTGCAGATCGGTATGGTACACCAGCACTTCAAACTGGTAGAATGCTTCTCCGTACTGGATAACATCATCCTCGGAGTAGAAAACACCAAACACGGCCTGCTGAAAAAAGACGACGCCAGAAAGAAAGTCATGGAGCTGTCTGAGAAATATCATCTCCAGGTAGATCCGGATGCTCTGAGCGAGAACATTACAGTCGGAATGCAGCAGAGAACCGAAATCCTGAAGATGCTCTACCGTGATAACGAAATCCTGATCTTCGACGAGCCGACTGCCGTGCTTACCGTACAGGAAATCGCAGAGCTCATGAAGATCATGAAAGGCCTTGCAGCAGAAGGAAAAAGCATTCTCTTTATCACACACAAACTGAACGAGATCATGGAAGTAGCTGACCGCTGCACCATCCTCCGCAAAGGAAAATACATTGACACCGTCAACATCAAAGACACAACTCCAGAAAAACTTTCCGCCATGATGGTAGGAAGAAATGTCAGCTTTAAAGTAGACAAAGCACCGATGAATCCGGGTAAAGTTGTGTTGGATGTCAAGGGAATGACAGTAGCCGGTGAGAACCATAAGAAGGATGCAGTGAGAAATGTATCATTCCAGGTAAGAGAGGGCGAGATCGTCTGCATCGCCGGAATCGACGGAAACGGCCAGAGCGAGCTGGTATACGGACTTTCCGGTCTGTCAGATCTGAAATCCGGAACCATCCATATGAATGGCCAGGATCTCACAAAGGCATCTGTCCGTCAGAGATCCGTTCTCGGAGAGAGCCACATTCCGGAAGACAGACACAAACACGGTCTGGTACTTGATTATTCACTGGAGAACAATATGGTACTCCAGACATATTTCAAGCCACAGTTCACTAATAAGTTCGGTTTCCTAAAGAAAAAAGAAATCAGAAGTTATGCAGAGAAACTGATCAACAAATTTGATGTCAGATCAAGCCAGGGTGCAGTGACAGTAGCAAGAACTATGTCAGGCGGTAATCAGCAGAAAGCGATTGTAGCCAGAGAAATCGATAAAGATCCATCATTCCTGATCGCTGTACAGCCAACCCGAGGGGTAGATGTAGGTGCTATCGAACTGATCCACAAACAGATTATCGAAGAGCGTGACAAAGGAAAAGCAGTACTTCTTGTCAGCCTGGAACTGGATGAGGTTATGGACGTTTCCGACAGAATCCTTGTTATGCATGAGGGAGAGATTGTCGGAGAATTCAAACCGGAAGAAGTAACAGTAGAAGAACTTGGCCTTTATATGACTGGCGCCAAGAGACAGGAGGTTTAAGAGATGAATAAAGAGAAAAAAAGTATACTGTCGAATGGAGCTGTCCAGACCTTACTTGCGTCCCTGTTCTGTATTTTACTGGGACTTGTTGTAGGTTATATAGTACTTCTTGCCATCAACCCTGCAGGAGCAGGAAGAGCCATCACTGCGATCCTGCAGAACTTCCTGTATTTCCCAAGACCGGAAGTTGCACTGGAATACTTCGGAAGCACTCTTGCAAAAACAGCTCCGCTTCTGATGTGTACGCTGTCTGTTCTTTTTGCTTATAAAGTAGGTTTATTTAATATTGGAGCATCCGGACAGTATTCTGTAGGCGCCGGACTTGCATTGTGTTTTGGAATTCATTACAATGCTCCGTGGTGGGTATGCCTGATCCTGGCAATGCTGGGCGGTGCAGTACTTGGTGCTGTCGCAGGTGCACTAAAGGCGTATTTGAACGTAAACGAAGTAATCGCATGTATCATGCTGAACTGGATCAGCCTGTATGCAGTAAACACAGTACTTACAGAGGTAAAAGAATCAGGAACTACTTATACACTTCCGCTTCGTACTAATAACCCAAATGCATTGATCCCTCACCTGGGACTTCAGCATTTATTTGCAGATAACCGTTATGTAACTATCGCCATCCCGCTGGCAGTTATTTTTGCTATTCTGGTATGGGTAATTCTTGATAAAACAAAGCTGGGTTATGAGCTGAAAGCAACCGGACTCTCCATCAATGCTGCAAAGTATGCAGGCATGAGAGAGAAGAAAAACATTATTCTTACAATGGCAATTTCCGGTGCACTTGCCGGACTGGGAGCAGGATTCCTGTACTTATGCGGAATCGAGCAGTGGTCCTGTGCACAGACAGCAGTTCCGAATATGGGATTCAACGGAATCGCAGCGGCATTCCTTGGTGGTATCCATCCAATCGGTGTTATTTTTTCTTCATTCTTTATCCAGCATATCACCAGTGGTGGTGCATATGTAGATAAAATGGTTTACTGCTCACAGATTTCAGACCTGATCGCAGCGATCATCATCTATTTCTGTGGATTTGTGTTATTTTTCAAACATGTAATGAGAAGCAGGATTCAGAAATCACAAGATAAGAAAAAGAACACAGCAGAGAAGAAAGGAGGAGAATAAGCATGGCATTATTATTACAGTATACTCTGATCTACGCATCAGTATTATTACTGGTTGCACTTGGCGGCTGTTTCTCCGAACGAAGCGGAATCATTAACCTGGGTCTTGAAGGAATTATGGTTGCAGGAGCACTTGGCGGAGCGCTGGTCATGAAATATATGCCGAATCTCTCACCAGCAGCTATGGTGATTGGTGTTGTACTTGGCAGCGTAGTTTTTGGAATGATCTTTTCACTTCTTCTCGCAGTAGCAGCTATTAACTTTAATGCGGATCAGACACTGGTAGGAACTGCGATGAATATGCTGGCAACTGCAGCTGCAACTGTATTTGTAAAAGCCATCAACATGGCAGAGAACCCAAACAACGTAGCATCTACTATTCAGTACATCAATCAGAAAAAAGCATTCTCCATTGTAAAGATTGCAGGCTTTGAAGTAAACTGGTTTATGATTATCACAATTGTACTTCTGATTCTGGCAAATGTTGTTTTATATCGTACACGTCTTGGGTTACGGCTGATGGCATGTGGTGAACATCCGCAGGCAGCAGATTCTGTCGGAATCAATGTTTACAAAATGCGTTATATTGGTGTTTTGATTTCCGGATTTCTGGGAGGACTTGGCGGCATCGTATATATTACAGCCGGTGTTTCCGAGTGGAAATTTGAGAATGGTGTTGCAGGTTTTGGATTCCTGGCACTGGCAGTTATGATCTTTGGACAGTGGAAACCTAACCTGATCGCACTGGCAGCCCTGCTGTTCGGACTCTTCCGTGCGTTATCAAATGTATATTCAGGATTTGATTTCCTTGCATCCCTGAACATTCCGGGAACATTCTATAAGATGCTTCCGTACATTATTTCTCTGCTTGTGCTTGCTGTTTCTTCCGGAAAATCAAAAGCACCGAAAGCTGAGGGAATTCCTTATGATAAAGGACAGCGATAAAAGATAATTTGTTTTTAAATAATGGAGGGTAAAAAGTTCTGTGACAGAGCTTTTTCCCTCCATTCTATGTATATAAAAATATTTTTGATGGTTATTACACAGCATGAATAAACTGTTCTACATAATACAAAGCTGCTCCGATAGCCGGTGTATACTGGCCGTTAGTTCCAACCAGGATGTGGGTTTTGTCCAGGGTAAATGGTGTGGCAGAGTTGATATGTTCAGTAATATATTCAATATCTTCATCTGTAAAATAAGGAGCAAGATATCCACTGATAATGATCGGCGCATCAATAACCAGATTTAAATTTTTCATGGCAAATGCCAGATGATTAAGGTAGTCTTTCCAGATTTGTATAAGCTGGGAGGATTTTTTTTCGCGTAAAAGTGGGAAAAATTCTTTTATTGCCATCCCTGAAGCCAGTTCCAGTGAATTAGCAGAACAGTAGGTTTCCAGACAGCCGTGGTTTCCGCAGTAGCAGAGGGGACCGTCGGGATCAATGCACATATGTTCCAGGGTACCGCTGTGCATGGAACTTCCCTGATGAATCTGATGATTGGTGATGATCGCGCCGCCAAGGTTTCTATTTAAAAGGAAGACAACGGCGCTGTCAAGTTCCGGATGATTCCAGAGCTCCAGAAAGGCGGCTGATTTGGAATCGTGTTCCAGATAACATGGATATGGCAGATATTGGGAAAAATCTTCCAGCTTCATACCTGCGTTGTTCATGATATTTCCATACAGTACAGTTGTGTGATCCGGGGAAGTGATTCCCTGGGTAGCGATGGAAACGCCGAGGATTTTCTCATCGTTATATTGTTTTTCGGCAATAAATTCTTTGATTTTGTCAGTGACCTGCCTGTAGTATTTGGGGGTGTTGGAATAGGGAAGCGGTATCGTGTCTGTATAAAAAGCATTTCCATACAGATCAACTGCAGTAATATGAAACATTTTTTTTAAGATGCCGATGCCAATGGAAATTTTAAAGTCGGATACGATCTGGATCGCATTTGCTTTACGTCCTCCAGTGGATTCGAAATATCCGTTTTTTTCAATCAGACCTTCCTGTTCAAGCAGATTCAGATTCTGGCTGACTGTGGACAGTCCCATCTGCAATTCTTGCACGATCTGCATTTTTGATGTCATTTTTTTTCTGTAAATATATTGATAGACTTTGGATCTATTTATTTTCTTCAGACTGATAGTCGTTAATCCCTTTTCGCTCATAAGATTCTCCTGATTCTGTTATTAGATAAAGTTAAGTTCCATGTGTATTGTAGTATACAGTAAATAAAATTGCAATCAATGCGTGTGAACAGTTCAATAAAAATTCATGTTAACTGGTAAAACTATACAAAAACAGATTTCAAAAATTAGAATTTCTGTCAATGGATTTTTTTTGCAGAAAGATATATACTCAACTTACAGTTAAGATATAAGCATAAGTCAAATACATAACAAATAATTAAAAGAAAACAAGTAAAAAACAGGGAGGATGCAACAATGAAGTTATCAATCAATGGAATCAAAGAACATGAAGCATGGGAAAAGGCAGGAATCACACTTCCGGGTTATAATGTGGAAGCTGTTTCCGAGAAAGCAAAGAAAGAACCTGGCTGGGTACATTTCGGAATCGGAAATATTTTCCGTGTATTTATCGGTGGTATTGCAGATGGTCTTCTGGAAGAGGGAGTTCTGGACCGCGGCATTACCTGTGTGGAAACTTTTGACTATGATGTAGTAGATAAGATTTATGATCCATATGACAATCTTGGATTAAGCGTAATCCTTCACGGTGACGGAACCCGTGAGTACAAAGTGATCGGTGCTCTTGCAGAAGCAGTAAAAGCACAGTCTTCTGATGAAGCACAGTGGAACCGCCTGAAAGAAATCTTCACCAGCAAATCTCTGCAGATGGTTTCCTTTACAATTACAGAGAAGGGATATGCATTACAGAAAGCTGACGGAACATGGTTCCCGTTTGTGGAAGCAGACATCAAGAATGGCCCGGACAAAGCAACAGGTGCGATGGCAGTGCTGGTTGCAATGCTTCATGAGAGATATAAAGCAGGCAAATATCCGATCGCTCTGGTTTCCATGGACAACTGTTCACAGAATGGTGCAAAACTTCGTGAATCTGTCCTGACAATGACAAAAGAATGGCAGAAAGCCGGATTTGTAGATGAAGGATTTGTAAATTATGTAAGTAATGAGAAAGTGGTTGCTTTCCCATGGACAATGATTGACAAAATCACACCTCGTCCAAGCGAACAGATTGCAGCAGATCTTGAGAAACTTGGTGTTGAGAATATGCAGCCGGTTATCACAAGTAAGAAAACATATATTGCACCATTTGTTAATGCTGAGAAACCGCAGTACCTTGTAATTGAGGACAGCTTCCCGAATGGTCGTCCGGCTCTGGAGAAAGGCTTTGGTGTATATATGGCAGACAGAAATACAGTTAATCTTTCCGAGCGTATGAAAGTAACTGTATGCCTGAATCCTGTTCATTCTGCTACTGGTCCGCTGGGCGTAGTTCTTGGATACGATCTGTTTGCACATATGTTGAATACAAATGAAGATATGATGAATATGGCGCGTATGATAGCTTATGATGAAGGTCTTCCGGTAGTGGCAAATCCAGGAATCCTTTCCCCTCAGGCATTTGTGGATGAGCTCTTCAATGACCGTTTCCCGAATGAATATCTGGGAGACACAAACCTTCGTCTGGCAGTAGATGTATCTCAGATGGTTGGTATCCGTTTTGGTGAGACAATTAAAGCGTATGTACAGAAATTCGGAGATGCTTCCAGACTGACTGCGATTCCTCTTGGTATTGCAGGATGGCTCAGATATATGCTGGGTGTAGATGATGAAGGAAATAAATTCGAACTTGCACCTGACCCGATGAATGAGGAACTCCAGGAGCAGTTTAAGGATATCGTAGTAGGCAAACCGGAGACATTCAAGGATCAGCTGAAACCAATCCTTTCCAACGAGCGTCTGTTCTTCACTGATCTCTATAAAGATGGTGTAGGAGAGAAGATTGAAGGAATGTTCCGCGAAATGATCGCAGGACCTGGCGCTGTAAGAGCAACTATACATAAATATGTAGGATAATTTTATTTGTCTGACTTGGGGAAAACAGTAAGTATCAGATATGCATTTACCTGTGTGATCAAATTTGTGGACAGGTGAGCATTTTCTCTGATAAATAAAGACAGTTATGCATTATGAAATTGTGTGTTGAAATGGATATAGTACATTTGTCTGTCTAAAAAATTAAGATAATAAAATATATAGGGGACGCAAAAAACAGCGTCCCCATATATTAACCAAAAAACAGCAAATTATTTTATATTCAGGAGGAAAATGAAAATGACAGAAGCGGTATTCGCAGCAGAGCCATCAAGGCTGTTGATCGCGGCAGCGGCAGGTATTGTATTGTTGCTGTTGCTTATTATCAAATTTAAAATTCACCCGGTATTATCCCTGTTGATTTCAGCTTTGTTCATTGGTCTCGGAGCGGGAATGCCGGTTCCGACTCTGGTAAGCACAGTGGAAAAAGGTGCCGGTGAGACACTGCAGGGAATTGTATTACTGATCGGTCTGGGTTCTTTATTCGGTGGAATCCTGGAAGTATCAGGAGGCGCACAATGTGTGGCTCAGACACTGGTAAATAAGTTCGGTGAGAAAAAGGCAGGAATTGCCCTTGGAATCACAGGACTGGTAGTCGGAACTACAGTATTCTTTGAAGCAGGTGTGGTAATCCTGATTCCACTGGCATTCGGACTTGCAAAGAAAACAAAGAAATCTACCTTATATTATGTAATTCCATTATTAGCAGGTCTTGCAACTGGTTTTGCATTTATCCCGCCATCAGCAGGATCTGTACTTGTTGCGAATATGCTGAATGTAGATCTGGGTGTTATGATCGCTGTTGGTGTACCTGTTGGTATTCTTTCCCTGATCTTTGCCGGAATTTTATGGTCTAAATTTATCGGCAGCCGTATTAACACAGGACTTCCGTCAAATATTCAGGAAGTCAGAGAAGAAGAGGAAGCAAATCTTCCTAAATTCTCTACTGTATTGTGTATCATTCTTGTTCCACTGGTTTTAATTCTGTGCAGTACAGTTTCTACTTATATTCCGGGAATTGATGCAGTCCGTCCGGTACTGGAGTTCCTCGGAACACCATTTGTAGCGCTGATCATTGCAGTTTTATTTGCAATGTATTTCCTTGGAAAGAAGCAGGGATATGACGGGGAGCAGTTAAAGAAGATACTGGATCGTTCTCTTCGCCCTACAGGACAGATTCTTCTTGTTATCACTGGTGGTGGAATTATCCGCTGGGTTCTTCAGGACTGCGGAATGGGCGATATCATCGGACCGGCACTTGAAAAGAGTGGACTTCCGTTGGTTCTTGTAGCATTCCTGATCGCAGGACTGATCCGTGCATCTGTAGGTGCAGCAGTCGTAGCGATGACAATGGCTGCAGGAATCATGGCAGCAATGCCTGGAGTTGCAGGATTGTCTCCTGTTTATCTGGCTGCTATGGTCTGTGCGATCAATGGCGGTGCAACTGCATTCAGCCATGTAAATGATTCCGGATTCTGGCTGGTAAGTTCTCTGCTTGAGATTGATGAAAAGACAACCTTAAAATCATGGACAATGATGGAAACAATTATAGGATTCACAGGACTGATCTGTGCGATTGTGATCAGCCTGTTCGCATAGGAGTGAGACAGATGATCGTAAAAGTAGTTTTGGGAACGCAGTAGCAAGTCTCTGTGTAGAGAAAAAAGGGGCAATCCCGGCAATGCCGGAACTGTTACAGGTAGAAGAAAGATTGGAGAATGCAAAATGAATATGAATTTAAAAGAGCAGCTGAATGGTATCCAGCATATTGGAATTCCGACAAACGATATTGAAGCGACGGTTCGATTTTATGAGACTCTGGGATTTGAAGCAGCTTTACGTACAGTGAATGAAGAAACCGATGAAAAGGTTGCATTTATGAAACTGAATACACTTGTGATCGAAACATATGAAAACAAAGCTGCCAAAATGGAAGCTGGTGCCATTGATCATGTGGCAATCGATGTAAAGGATATCGAAAAAGTATATGAGATGATTAATCAGGCAGGATTAAATACAACCAATGATACCGTACATTTTCTTCCGTTCTGGGAAAACGGAGTAAAGTTCTTCACAATTGAAGGACCAAATAAAGAGAAAGTTGAATTTAGTCAGTATTTATAAAATTATTGTTGTTTATAACAGTATGCCCTCTTTACCGAATGAACTGGTAGGGAGGGCATCTTTTGTGCAGTAAAAGGAAACAGACTACTCTGATATAAAGTAGTTTACGCAAATTCAAATCTAAGGATTTCTTTAATGTTCTATTGTGAAAAGTTTTAAAGCAGTTTACAATGGAAGTTAACAAAAATAAACGGAAAGGAGCTTCCACTATGAGAAAACGAACAAAGAGAATGAAACAGGCAGCGGAAGACAGAATTTGTCGCAAGGATGCGGTTATCAGACGGAATAATGAGGAATTACAGGGACTGAAGGATCAGTATGAGAATCTGGACATCAGTGCTGAGGATAAGCAGGTGATTGACGATTACATTGCCTGCAAAGATGCCAGAGCGGACAGAATGGCAGAGAAGCTGTATGAAAAGGGAATGAAGGATGTCAAGAGATGCATCCGTATCAGAAAGCTGATCCGCAGATGTGTGGTTCTGGCGGCAATTGTTGGAGTTGTGCTGGTTGAGTATGACAGGAATGATAAGAGATGGGACAAACTGGACAAAATTCTGAAGATGTTTCAGGACACAGAAGTGACAGAGACGGAAGAAGCTTGATTATCTGTTGAAAAATATTAGATAAGTCAGTTTGGGCAGTACCTGCAACAGCTGTAAAATATAGGCCACAGTGAAATTGTCATATCATATTAAAAGAAAGGCACCTGTATATTGGAAATATTTCCATTTATACAGATGCCTTAAAAAAGCTGATTTACGCAGAACCGTATTAATGATATACTATTTAAATGAGTCTGCGTTGAAACGTTAAAGTATCAACGGGCGAATATGGGAAAAGTAAAACGAAGCTGTCCGTTTTATGGTTAGCTACAGTAAAAATCTGAAAGGATAAAAATATGATCGTAACTTTAATTGAAAAGGTGTACTCATTTCTATGGGGAGATTTATTAAAGATTCCGCTTCCGGGAGAAAGCAGTCTGGGAATTTCGCTTCTGATCCTTTTGCTGATACCGACGGGAATTTATTTTACAATTCGGACGAGATGCCTGCCTATCAGGCTTTTTCCGGATATGCTGAAAGCACTGGTCGAGAAGAAAGGTAAGGATGATAGGAGCAGTCTGTCTTCATTTCAGACACTGATCGTTTCTACGGCTACGAGAGTCGGAATGGGAAATCTGGTCGGTGTGGTAGCTGCGGTTTCGGCAGGCGGTGCAGGTGCGGTATTCTGGATGTGGGTGACTGCTATCATTGGTTCTTCTACTGCATTTATAGAAGCAACACTGGCACAGCTTTTTAAAGAAAAAGATCCTCTTTATGGAGGATACAGAGGCGGTCCTGCCTATTATATCCACCATTATATAGAAGAAAGACAGGGAAAGAAGAAAAAGAAAGTGCTTTTGTCAGTGCTGTTTGCCATTTCCGGTCTGATCTGCTGGTGCGGGATCAGTCAGGTGATCAGCAACTCTGTAGCATCATCTTTTGAAAATGCGTTTTCTATTCCACCCTTATATACAACTATGGGGTTGACAATTATTGCAGCGGTAATTGTTCTGAGAAAGAATGCCACAGTTAAAATTCTGGATCTGCTGGTGCCGGTTATGGCTGTATTTTATTTCGTGATCACGCTGTTTATTATTTTTACAAATATTGGAAGCCTTCCGGGAGTGTTCAGTAAGATATTCAGAGAAGCATTTGGGCTGCGTCAGGTGGCTTCCGGCGGATTTGGCGCTGTGTTAATGAATGGAATTAAAAGAGGCCTGTTTTCAAATGAGGCAGGTTCCGGTTCTGCTCCCTGTGCAGCAGCAGCGGCGGAATGTGATCAGCCGGTAAAGGCAGGTCTGGTGCAGGCGTTGGGTGTATTTGTAGATACTATTGTGATCTGCAGTTGTACAGCTATGATCATGCTTCTGGTACCGGAAAGGGTGACTGCAGGGCTGTCCGGAATGAATCTGTTACAGACTGCTATGGACTATCATCTGGGAAAGTTCGGAGTAATTTTTATCGCGGTTACGTTGTTTATGTTTAGCTTTTCTACTTTTCTTGGTATTCTGTTTTATGCCAGAAGTAATGTGGCGTATTTATTCGGGGATAAGTGGTGCTGGCAGACTGCCTATAAGATTCTGGCGCTGGTAATGCTGTTTATCGGTGGAATTGCAGCCTATACATTTGTGTGGGACCTGGGAGATGTGGGAATTGGATTAATGACGATTTTTAATATTCTTGTCTTGTATCCGCTGGCTCCGAAGGCACTGGGAGAGCTGAAGGAGTATGAGGCAGGCCGCGTGAAGCGTGGTACAGGGCACAAAGTGTCCGGTAGCAATATTGACAAATAGTCTGCGTATGATTACAATAGCAGATAAGCGGTCTCTGCTGTTGTGCAGTGATGCAGTCAAATTACGCAAGAATGTCGCAGGAAAGGAATTAGAGAAATGAGCAAATGGGAAGAAAACGTCCGTAAAGTAATACCATATACACCAGGTGAACAGCCTAACCAGCCGGATATGATCAAACTGAATACAAACGAGAATCCATATCCTCCTGCACCTGGGGTAGAAAAAGCACTTAAAGACATGGATACAGATACTATGAGACTTTATCCGGATCCGACAGCAGGAGATCTGGTACATGCCATCGCGCAGAATTATGATCTGAAAGATGAGCAGGTTTTTGTAGGAGTAGGTTCTGATGATGTTCTTGCTATGAGCTTTCTGACATTCTTTAATTCAGAGAAGCCGGTTCTGTTTCCTGATATTACGTATTCATTTTATGATGTCTGGGCCGACCTGTTTCGTATCCCATATGAGAGACCGGCACTGGATGAGAACTTTCATATAAAAAAGGAAGACTATTTCAGAGAAAACGGCGGAATTGTTTTTCCAAATCCAAATGCACCGACTGGTGTAGAGATGCCATTAGAGGATGTGGAAGACATTATCTGTCATAACCCGGATGTGATCGTAATTGTAGATGAGGCGTATGTAGATTTTGGCGGTCGGTCAGCACTGCCGCTGATCGAAAAGTATGATAACCTTCTGGTTGTACAGACATTTTCAAAATCCCGTTCCATGGCCGGTATGAGAATTGGTTTTGCCTGTGGTAATGAGAAACTGATTAAATTCCTGAATGATGTGAAATATTCTTTTAACTCTTATACTATGGATCGCACAGCGCTTGCTGCCGGTGTGGCAGCCGTGAAGGATCATGCATACTTTGAGGAGACCTGTAATAAAATCATAGAGACACGTGAATGGACAAAGAAAGAACTGAAAGCACTGGGATTCTCTTTCCAGGATTCCAAGTCCAATTTTATCTTTGCTACTCATGAGAACTGCCCGGCTTCAAAGCTTTTTGAGGCGTTAAGAGAGCAGCATATTTATGTGCGCTATTTTCCGAAAGATAGGATCAACAACTTTCTTCGTATTACCATCGGAACAAGAGAAGAAATGCAGACTTTTATTGACTTTTTAAAAAAATATCTGAAATAAAATTTAGGAGGCTTTATGGAGGCACTGGTACATTGGTTCTCGCAGAACCTGTCACAATATATTTCGCCGGAAGGAGCGGTGTTTATTATTTCAATGATTCCGCTGCTGGAGCTTAGAGGGGGACTGCTTGCAGCATCTCTGCTTAAGATTTCGGCAGCAAAGGCGATTCCGCTTTGTATTGTTGGTAATATTATTCCGATTCCATTTATTCTGCTGTTTATCAGACAGATATTTAAGGTATTAAAGAAGACAAAACTTTTCAGAGGACTGATCATCAGACTGGAAAATCGTGCAATGAAGAAAAGTGATCAGGTAAAGAAATATGAATTCTGGGGCCTGATGTTGTTTGTAGGAATTCCGCTTCCGGGAACAGGTGCATGGACAGGATCTCTGATCGCATCTCTTCTGGAAATTGATATTAAGAAATCATCTATGGCAATCCTCTGCGGGATTATCATGGCAACAGTGATCATGTATATTGTTTCTTATGGACTGGTTGGAAATCTGGTACATTAACCAGATCAGCTAAAATGATTTCAGGATCCGGAGGCAGATGTCTCCGGATCTTTTTTTATCCGATGAACGTCGATTCTGTCATTTTTCTGTCGTTCAAAATATCTTGCCAACAGAACAAATCTGGAATAATATGGTAATGTAGACAGAGGAAAAAAAATGTGTTAAGATAAAATAAATTCAGTTATTGTTTTAGACAGTAACAAAATCTGATATTCATGTCATTTCTGACAGATTATCCCATTAACATTTATGAAGAAGCTTTATAAAAAGAGCATATATACTCACAGATGCATAATAAATAAAAAAACATGAAATCAAAATAATTGTAATCATGAATTTGACAAAGAGCAGAGGATTATTTTATGAGAGAAAAGTATGAATCATTATCACTGGCAACTTTAAAGGAATTGGCAAAGGCCAGAGGATTAAAAGGGATTTCTACATTAAGAAAACCGGAATTGATCGAGAGAATGCTTCACGAAGATGAACTGGAAAATGCTTCAAAAGCAGAGGAAAATGTACAGGAAAAACCACAGGAGAGTGCAGCGGAGAGAACTCAGCAGCACAGCAGACCGCAGCATTACGGCAGGAATCAGGAACGTGGACAGGACAGAGGACAGGACAAAAACCAGGAACGTCAGACAGAGCATGTGCAGGAAAGAAGTCAGGAAAGTCAGGCTGACAGAACACAGGAGAGACCACAGTACCATGCACCGGCTGAGACTGTGCAGCAGCTCGACAGTGGGGAACGTGCAGACGGAATCCTTGAGGTACTTCCTGACGGATATGGATTTATCCGTTGTGAGAATTATCTGCCGGGTGAGAATGATATCTATGTTTCACCGTCTCAGATCCGCAGATTTAATCTGAAAACAGGAGATATCATAAAAGGAAACATCCGCATTAAGACACAGGGAGAGAAATTCAGTGCCCTTTTATATGTAACATCTATTAATGGATTCCATCCAAGTGAAGGACAGAAACGATATAATTTCGAAGATATGACACCGGTTTTTCCAAATGAAAGACTTAAAATGGAAAGACCAGGTGGTACAGTTGCCATGAGAATCGTGGATCTGATCAGTCCGATCGGTAAAGGTCAGAGAGGTATGATTGTATCTCCTCCGAAAGCTGGTAAGACAACTCTTTTAAAAGATGTTGCGAAATCTATCCTGAAAAATAATCCGGACATGCATCTGATCATTCTTCTGATCGATGAGCGTCCTGAGGAGGTTACGGATATTAAAGAGGCCATTCGCGGTGATAATGTAGAGGTTATTTATTCCACTTTTGATGAGCTTCCGGAACATCATAAACGTGTATCAGAGATGGTAGTAGAGCGTGCACGCCGCCTGGTAGAGCATAAGAAAGATGTTACCATTCTTCTTGATTCTATTACAAGGCTGGCGAGAGCATACAACCTGATCATTCCGCCAAGCGGAAGAACTCTTTCCGGTGGTCTGGATCCGGCGGCTCTTCATATGCCGAAGAGATTCTTCGGTGCTGCCAGAAATATGAGAGAGGGAGGCAGCCTTACAATTCTTGCCACTGCACTGGTTGACACAGGAAGCAAGATGGATGATGTGATTTACGAGGAATTCAAGGGAACAGGCAACATGGAATTGGTTCTTGACCGTAAACTGCAGGAAAAACGAGTATTCCCGGCCATCGACATTCAGAAGTCCGGTACAAGAAGAGAAGACCTGCTGCTTAATAAAGAGGAACAGGAAGCCGTATACATTATGCGTAAAGCTCTGAATGGCATGAAGTCCGAAGATGCAGTAGAACAGATACTGAATATGTTTGCGCGAACCAGAAATAACGAGGAGTTTGTACAGACTGTAAAAAAACAGAAATTTTTCTGAAATAGCTTGCATTCCCCAGGTCTATATGTTATACTCATAAAGCTGTTTAATAGTAAATTCGTCAAATGAATACGAATAGAAAATAGAATCTTTACAGAGAGGTGAAAATCATGAGAGAAGGAATCCATCCTAATTATTATCAGGCAACTGTAACCTGCAACTGTGGTAACACATTCGTAACAGGATCTACAAAACAGGACATCCACGTAGAAATCTGCTCTAAATGTCATCCATTCTATACAGGTCAGCAGAAGGCAGCTCAGGCTCGTGGACGTATCGATAAGTTCAATAAGAAATACGGCCTGAAATAATCAGAATATAGTATGAATTGAGAAGGTTGAGGTTGGGAAATCTCAGCCTTTCTTGTTTTCTTAAATATTTTCTTTAGGAGAAAAGAATGAAATCATCAAATATCGGCGGTCAGGCTGTGATGGAAGGCATTATGATGCGCCATAAAGATAAATATTCCATTGCTGTCCGCAGGCCGGACAATGAGATTGAATTAAAAGTAGAAGACTACAAGTGTACACTCGGAAATGCGAAATTTCTGAAATATCCGCTGATCCGCGGTGTAGTCAGCTTCGTAGATTCTCTGGTAGTGGGTACCAAGTGCCTGATGTATTCGGCAGAGATCGCAGGAGATGAAGAGGACGAAGAGGAGACGCAGAAGAATGCTGCACTTTCAGAGGAAGAGCGTGCAGCTAAGAAGGCAAAAGAAGATAAGCAGTTCAAATGGCTGCTGTATGTGACTGTTGCTATTTCCATTGTAGTATCTATTGCTGCATTTATGCTGCTCCCGTATGCATTAGCGAGCCTTTGCAGAAAAGTGGGAGCCTCTGAGTTTGTAGTTACAGTAGTAGAGGCGTTCGTCAAGCTTGCATTATTTATGGGATATATGCTTCTGATTTCCAGAATGAAAGATATTCAGAGAACGTTTATGTATCATGGTGCAGAGCATAAATGTATTAACTGCGTAGAACATGGACTTCCGCTTACAGTGGAAAATGTTCTGGCAAGTTCCAGACAGCATAAACGTTGTGGAACCAGCTTCCTGTTTCTGGTTATGCTGGTCAGCATTTTCCTGCATTTTATTTTTGTACTGGTCCCGGTTTACTGGGTGAGATTATTCGGAAGACTTCTTATGGTTCCGGTTGTTGCCGGAATTTCATTTGAAATTATCCAGTGGGCGGGCAGATCTGACAGCAAGCTTGCAGACTTCTTCAGCAAACCGGGTCTGGCAATGCAGAAACTGACAACTAAGGAGCCGACAGCAGATATGGCAGAAGTTGCTATTAAAGCAGTAGAAGCTGTTTTTGACTGGAGAGCATATCTGAAGGAAGAATTTGGCGTTGAGGTTCCGCCGGCAGAAGAGAATGAAGCAGCTGAGCAGACTGCTGTTTGATTAAGTGAGAATAGAAAGGTGTAACTCCATGAACGGAGAAACTCTGACAGGATTATTAAAAAAAGGACAAAATATCCTTGCACAGGCAGGGATTCAGGAAGCCGGGCTGGATGCCTGGCTCCTTCTGGAATATACCACAGGAAAAAGCCGGGCGTATTATTTTGCATACGGAGAAGAAGGTGTTACAGCAGAGACTGCGAAACAGTATCTGGAACTGATCGGCAGACGCGCTGAACACATACCTCTGCAGCATCTGACGCATCAGGCTTTTTTTATGGGATATGAATTTTATGTAAATGAGAATGTGCTGGTACCGAGACAGGACACGGAAACATTGGTGGAATCGGCACTTGAATGTATGAAAAATACGAATTCAGAAGAATCAGGGAAGGGACCTCATGTGCTGGATATGTGTACAGGTTCCGGATGTATTCTGATCAGCCTTCTGAAAGAGATGCCGCAGGCATATGGAACCGGCGTGGATCTGTCGGAACCGGCTCTGGAAATAGCAAGGCGGAATGCACAAGTCCTGGAAGTAAATGACAGGGCTGAATTTGTAAAAAGTAATCTGTTTTCGGCACAATACTTTATAAATGAAGAAAGTCCGGATACAGAAAATGAAAATAATAATGGAAATCATACCATAGCCTATGATATGATTATCTCAAATCCGCCATACATCCCGACTGCGGAAATCGATGGGC
Organism: uncultured Blautia sp.; assembly: GCA_905209435.1. The sequence continues at coordinate 47,438 of CAJLTE010000005.1, forward strand.
TTATGGACGAAGTAAAACTTCATGATCCTCGGATGGCACTGGATGGTATGGAAGATGGTCTGTATTTTTACAGGACTATTACTGAACAGGCAGGAGACTATCTTGTTCCGGGCGGCTGGCTTTTATATGAGATCGGATGCAGCCAGGGAGAAGATGTGGCAGAACTTTTACGAAAAGAAGGATTTGAGGATGTTGAGATAAGACAGGATCTCGCCGGACTTGACCGGGTGGTCCTTGGACGAAAGAAAATATAGGAGGAGAAACATGTTTGATAAATTAGATGATCTGCTCATCCGCTTCGAAGAAGTGCTTAATGAGCTTGGAGAGCCTGGTGTTACAGATAATCAGGAACATTTCCAGAAGCTGATGAAAGAACAGAGTGATCTGCAGCCAATCGTAGATGCTTACCGCGAATACAAGAAGAATAAGGAGACGATCCAGGACAGTCTCTCCATGCTTGAAGAAGAGAAAGATGAAGATATGCGTGAGATGCTCAAAGAAGAGCTGGCTGATGCAAAGAAGAATGTAGAGGAACTGGAGCATGAGCTTAAGATCCTGCTACTGCCGAAGGATCCGAATGATAATAAGAATGTCATCGTTGAGATCCGAGCAGGCGCAGGTGGAGATGAAGCAGCTCTCTTTGCAGCTGAAATCTATCGTATGTATGTGAAATATGCAGAATCCCGTCGCTGGAAAACCGAGATGATGAGCCTTAATGAAAACGGTATCGGAGGATTTAAAGAAGTTACATTTATGATCACTGGTGCGGGAGCATATTCCAGACTGAAATATGAGAGTGGTGTACATCGTGTACAGCGAGTTCCGGAGACAGAGTCAGGCGGACGTATCCATACATCTACCTGTACAGTTGCCATTATGCCGGAAGCAGAGGAAATTGACTTCCATCTGGATATGAATGACTGTAAGTTCGATGTATTCCGTGCATCCGGTAATGGCGGACAGTGTGTCAATACTACTGACTCCGCTGTACGACTGACTCATATTCCTACAGGTATTGTTATTTCCTGTCAGGATGAGAAGTCACAGCTTAAGAACAAAGACAAAGCGCTGAAAGTTCTGCGTTCCCGTCTGTATGAGATGGAACTTGCGAAGCAGCATGATGCTGAGGCAGAAGCAAGAAGAAGCCAGATTGGAACAGGAGATCGATCTGAGAAAATCAGAACTTACAATTTCCCACAGGGACGTGTAACAGATCACAGAATCAAACTGACACTGCACAGACTTGAGAATATCTTAAATGGTGATCTGGACGAGATCATTGACAGCCTCATTGCCGCAGACCAGGCAGCGAAGCTGAGTAATCTGCAGGAAGAAGAATAAAACTGGGGAATTGCCGGACAGGGAAACGGCAATATATTAAGAAACAACTGAAAACGCATGATATAAGGAGAAGGAAAACAGGAGGAAAATATTTATGCAGAAAACAGCACTTGTAATTATGGCAGCAGGAATTGGGAGCCGTTTTGGAAAAGGGATCAAGCAGCTTGCGCCAGTGGGACCGCAGGGTGAGATCATTATGGATTATTCTATTCATGATGCACTGGAAGCCGGATTTAACAAAGTGGTATTTATCATCCGTAAGGATCTGGAAGAAGAATTTCGTAAAGTAATCGGTGAGCGCATTGAGAAGATTACAGAAGTAGAATATGTATTCCAGGAACTGGATGATCTGCCGGAAGGATTTACCAAACCTGCAGAACGTACAAAACCATGGGGAACAGGACAGGCAGTACTTGCTGCAAAGAAAGTTCTGGATGAGCCGTTTATCGTTATCAATGCTGATGATTATTATGGAAAGGAAGCCTATGTGAAAGTGCATGAATACCTTGTACAGGAACAGCCGGAGGATGGAAAGATTCATATCTGCATGGCGGGCTTCAGACTTGGAAATACATTGAGTGATAACGGAAGTGTTACAAGAGGAATCTGCAATATTGAGAATGGACAGCTTACAGGTGTAACAGAAACGCATGATATATTTAAGACTGCGACAGGTGCCGAGTCAAGAAAAGCTGACGGAAGCGTACAGGAACTGGATGTTAAGGATCTGGTTTCCATGAATATGTGGGGACTGACACCTGATTTTATGGAAATCCTTGAGAAGGGATTTGTGGAGTTCCTCGGCGGACTGACACAGGATGATATTAAGAAAGAATACCTGCTTCCTGAACTGGTAGATCACCTGATCAAGAATGGAAGTGCCAAAGTGGATGTTCTGGAAACAAAGGATACATGGTTCGGTGTAACTTATCAGGAAGATAAAGAAACAGTAATGAACGCATTTAAGAATCTCACAGAAGCAGGTGTGTATCCGCAGGGACTTTATAAATAAGACTGACAAAGCACGGCGTGTGTGAATATCGTCAGATCCGAGGCATAAAGTGGTATATAGGCAAGCGGACATGATATAAGAAGCATTGTGAGTAAAGGAGAACTATTATGGGAAAATATTTTGGAACAGATGGATTTCGTGGAGAAGCTAATGTCAAACTGACAGTAGATCATGCATTTAAAGTAGGACGTTATGTTGGCTGGTATTACGGAAGAGAACATAAGGCCAAAATCGTGATCGGAAAAGATACAAGAAGAAGCAGTTATATGTTTGAGTATGCACTTGTTGCAGGTCTGACTGCATCAGGTGCGGATGTATATCTTCTTCATGTAACGACTACTCCGAGCGTTTCCTATGCAGTACGTACTGAAGATTTTGATTGTGGAATTATGATCTCTGCAAGCCACAATCCATTTTATGACAATGGAATTAAGCTTCTCAACGGCAACGGACAGAAGATTGAGGCAGAAGTTGAGGCAAGAATCGAGGCATATCTCGATGGTCTGATCGAGGATCTGCCGCTTGCAACAAAAGAGGACATCGGACGTACTATCGACTTTGCATCCGGAAGAAACCGTTACATCGGACATCTGATCTCTATTCCGAGCCGTGATTTCAAGGGTGTGAAAGTAGGTCTTGATTGTGCAAACGGAAGTTCTTCTGCAATTGCAAAGAGTGTATTTGATGCACTTCAGGCAAAGACTTATGTAATCCATAATCAGCCTGACGGCACAAATATCAATACAAACTGCGGTTCTACGCATATTGAAGTTCTGCAGAAATATGTGGTTGATAATGGCCTGGATATCGGATTTGCATATGATGGTGATGCTGACCGCTGTATTGCTGTTGATCATAAAGGAAATGTGATCGACGGTGACAAGATCATGTATGTATGTGGAAAATATCTCAAAGAACAGGGCAGATTAAAGGGCGATACTGTAGTAACAACTGTTATGTCAAACCTTGGTCTGTATAAATCTCTGGAAAGAGAAGGCATGAGATATGAACAGACAGCAGTTGGAGATAAATATGTAGCTGAGAATATGATGGAGAATGGTTACAGCCTGGGCGGTGAACAGTCTGGACATATTATCTTCAGCCGTTATGCTGCAACTGGTGACGGAATCCTTACTTCTCTGATGGTAATGGAAGCATGCATAGAAAAGAAAGCAACTCTTTGTGATCTTGCAAAGGAGATGAAGGTATATCCGCAGCTTCTGAGAAATGTGCGTGTAGCAGATAAGAAAACTGCAAGAGAGAATCCAAAAGTGATCGCAGCAGTAAATCAGGTTGCAAAGGAACTGGGTGCCGACGGACGTATCCTTGTACGTGAGAGCGGTACAGAACCGCTGATCCGTGTTATGGTAGAGGCAGGAACTGATGAGCTTTGCCATGAAAACGTAGATCGTGTAGTGAAAGTGATGGAAGCAGAAGGGCTGATCGTTGACTGATCCGCTGACAAAGGAATTACATGAAGAGTAAAAGAACTGGATTATTTCTGGCTGCAGGCTGTCTGAGCCTTACTGTCCTGACAGGCTGCAGTACAGAGGATACAAGAAATTATAAACAGGCAGCACAGGATCTGGAGAATGGAAATTATGAGACTGCGCTGGAGGAATACGAAACTGTGATCTCTGCAGGTGTGAAACTGGCTCAGTCTTACAGGGGAGCGGGTGTGGCTCAGCTGAAGCTGGGAAATTATGAGGATGCCATAACAGATTTCAGTAATGCACTGGCATGTGAAAAAGTAGGTAAGAAGCTGAAGAAAGATATTCTATCCTACAGAGCTGCGGCTTATCTGAAGACAAAAGCATATGATGAAGCAATGGCTGACTGTCAGGCGTTGGCAGAGTCGTATGATATGGATGCAGATCTGTATTTTCTGACGGGTGAGACTGCACTTGCCATGGATTCTTATGAAGAAGCGTCTTCCAATTTCGAGCAGGCGTACAGTGAAGATGCCACTTATGACAGAGCACTTCAGATTTACGGAGCATATCTGGATAAAGATATGGAAGCAGACGGGACTCGTTACCTGGAAGCAGCACTTTCCGGTACAGCTAAAAATGCACAGGATCATTGTGATAGAGGCAGAGTTTATTATTATATGGACGACTATGATAATGCCGCTGAGGAACTGAAACAGGCAGTAGAAGGTGATAATACAGAGGCTCTGGCTCTGCTCGGAATGGTATATATGGAGCAGGGAGACAGTGCAAATGCGAGGACTATGTTCCAGCAGTATGTATCACAGGCAGACAACGGGGCGAAGGGCTTTAACGGACTTGCCCTGTGTGATATAGAGGATGGAGATTATGACAGTGCACTCTCTAATATTGCAAGTGGCATTCATGTAGCAGATGATAAAGATTTGCAAAGCCTGCTGTTCAATGAGATCGCAGTGTATGAGAAGAAACTGGATTTTCAGACTGCACTGCAGAAATCAAAAGAATATCTGGAGTTATATCCGGGTGATAAGACGGTAAAGAAGGAACTGGCATTTCTTAATACCCGTGTAAGTGGAGCAAATACGAATTCTGAGGAAAGCTCAGATACTGCTGATAGTAATGCGGCGGATGCAGCGGCTGACACCGCAGATACAGATAACACTGACAGTGCGCAGTGATTAACCAAATCAAGTAAGTCCCCTGCTTCAATTGCGAAAAGCAATAAGCAGTGGGTGGGGACTTGCTTGTATCAGGAGGCGTGCAAGCGCCTTCTGATAAACTGCGGAGCAGTTATTTGGTTATGAGCAAGTAGCGAAGCGGATGTTATCATCCGTCTGACTAAGGAGATATTATGGAAGAATTTGGAAAGCTGGAAGAACGTGTCGTTCTTGTAGGAGTTCAGACTGGAGACAATGACAATGTAGAAGAATCTCTGGATGAGCTTGAGGAGCTTGCATCCACTGCGGGAGCTGTTACGGTTGGAAAGATTATACAGAACCGTGAGGCGGTACATCCGGGAACTTATATTGGAAAAGGTAAGATCGAAGAGGTCCGTGCACTGGTGTATGCTATGGATGCTACGGGCATTATCTGTGATGATGAACTCTCTCCGGCACAGTTAAATAATCTGGAGCGGGAACTGGACTGTAAGGTCATGGACAGAACGTTGTTGATTCTGGACATTTTTGCGGCGCGTGCAATTACCAGTGAGGGTAAGATACAGGTGGAACTTGCCCAGCTTCGTTACAGAGCCGCACGTCTGGTAGGATTAAGAGAATCTTTGTCTCGTCTGGGTGGTGGAATTGGAACCAGAGGTCCGGGTGAGAAGAAACTGGAGACTGACAGACGTTTGATCCGAACAAGGATTTCTGCGCTGAAGCAGGAATTATTGCAGGTTGAGAAACACAGAGAACTGATCCGCTCAAGCCGTGCCAGAGGAAATATGAAGACTGCGGCGATCGTAGGCTATACAAATGCAGGAAAGTCCACTTTGTTAAATAAGCTGACAGGTTCAGATGTTCTGTCAGAGGATAAATTATTTGCAACGCTGGATCCGACCACCCGTCTGCTGAATCTGGATGACGGGCAGCAGATTCTGCTGACAGATACAGTAGGATTTATTCATAAGCTGCCGCATCATCTGGTAGAAGCATTTAAGAGTACACTGGAAGAAGCAAAATATGCGGATTATATCATTCATGTTGTAGATTGTTCCAATACTCAGGCTGAAATGCAGATGCATGTCGTATACGAGACACTGCGGGAACTTGGGGTGATGGGTAAGAAGATCATTACACTTTTTAATAAACAGGATGCTCCGGGTGCTGCAGTGCTGAGAGATTTTAAAGCGGACTATACACTGAAGATATCTGCAAAAACAGGAGAAGGACTGGAAGATCTGAATGATTTGCTGGAGAAACTTCTGGCTGATGAGCAGATCTATGTGGAACGTCTTTTTCCGTACCAGGAAGCTGGAAAAATTCAGCTTATTCGAGAGTACGGACAGTTGATCTCAGAAGAATATACAGACACAGGCATTGCTGTAAAAGCAAGAGTGCCTAAGGAAATCTATCCAAAAGTTGTATAAAAGCGGTAGCTTGTCATGAAGTGAACAGCACTGTGAATGTTTGCAAAACTGTATGAAAATAAGAACATATGTTTACTTCTGAAGAAATATATGTTATTATATGAATATAAAAAATTCTGATAAGCAGATTTTGTTGAAAAAATATTTTTGAGCTAAAACACCATATATTGTGCCTTTTACTGAAAACGGGAACATTATATGGTGTTTTTCTGTGTTGACGAAAGAGAGATACTCTGATACAATAGACCTACAGCGTTTACCGGGAGCGGAGCAAACGGTAAACAACAGTGTCCTTGACAGGGCACACGAACAAGAGAAGATGGGGGCATTAATTATGTTTCAGGTTGTAAAACGTGACGGTGAAATGGACGAATTCAGAATTGGCAAGATCACAGCTGCGATCCATAAAGCCTTTGATGCAAAAGAAAAAAATTACAGCGAAGAGATGATTGATCTTCTGGGACTTCGTGTTACTTCTGATTTTCAGAAGAAGATTGCGGACAATAAAATTACAGTAGAAGAGATCCAGGACAGTGTAGAGAACGTACTGATCCAGGCTGGCTATGCAGACGTAGCCAAGGCATATATCCTTTACCGCAAGCAGAGAGAAAAAGTACGCAACATGAAATCTACGATTCTTGATTATAAAGAAATTGTTAACAGTTACGTAAAGGTTGAAGATTGGCGTGTAAAAGAGAATTCTACAGTTACCTATTCTGTTGGCGGTCTGATCTTAAGCAACTCCGGTGCAGTCACTGCAAACTACTGGCTGTCCGAAATTTATGATAATGAAATTGCAGATGCACACAGAAATGCAGATATTCATATTCATGATCTTTCTATGCTGACAGGATACTGTGCAGGATGGTCATTAAAGCAGCTGATACAGGAAGGACTTGGTGGTATTGAGGGTAAGATCACATCTTCACCTGCAAAGCATCTGAGTGTACTCTGTAATCAGATGGTAAACTTCCTCGGAATCATGCAGAATGAATGGGCAGGTGCGCAGGCGTTCTCCTCTTTTGACACATATCTGGCGCCTTTTGTCAAAGCAGACAACTTAAGCTATCCTGAAGTAAAGAAATGCATTGAATCATTTATCTATGGAGTAAATACTCCGAGCAGATGGGGAACACAGGCACCGTTCTCAAATATCACACTCGACTGGACGGTACCGGATGATCTTGCAGAGCTTCCTGCTATCGTAGGCGGCAAGAATATGGACTTTAAATACAAAGATTGTAAGAAAGAGATGGATATGATCAACAAGGCATTCATCGAAACTATGATCGAGGGAGATGCCAATGGACGTGGATTCCAGTATCCGATTCCGACGTATTCCATTACAAAAGAGTTTGACTGGTCTGATACGGAGAATAACCGTCTGCTTTTTGAGATGACATCTAAATATGGAACTCCGTATTTCTCAAACTATATTAACAGTGATATGAAACCAAGTGATATCCGAAGTATGTGCTGCCGTCTGCGCCTGGACTTAAGAGAACTGCGCAAGAAGAGCGGTGGGTTCTTTGGATCAGGCGAGAGTACAGGATCTGTAGGTGTAGTAACGATTAATATGCCGCGTATTGCATACCTTTCCAAGACACCGGAAGAATTTTACAATCGTCTGGACCGTATGATGGACATTTCTGCCCGTTCGCTTCATATTAAGAGAGAAGTTATTGGCAAATTGCTGGACGAGGGATTATATCCTTATACTAAGAGATACCTGGGAAGCTTTTCCAATCATTTCTCTACCATCGGTCTGGTGGGAATGAATGAGGTTGGCCTGAATGCGCGCTGGTTAGGCGGAGATATGTCTGACGAGAATACTCAGAAGTTTACCAAAGAGGTTCTGATTCATATGAGAGAGCGTCTTTCTGATTATCAGGTTAAATATGAGGGTGAGCTTTTTAATCTGGAGGCAACTCCTGCAGAGTCCACTGCATACCGTCTGGCAAAACATGACAGAAAACGCTGGCCGGATATCAAAACTGCAGGAAAGAAAGGAGATACTCCTTACTATACAAATAGTTCTCATCTTCCGGTTGAATACACAACAGATATTTTTGATGCACTTGATATTCAGGATGACCTGCAGACATTGTACACTTCAGGTACTGTATTCCATGCATTTATCGGTGAGAAGCTTCCGGACTGGAAGGCAGCAGCAGCCCTGGTCCGCAAGATTGCGGAGAATTATAAACTGCCGTATTATACCATTTCACCTACATATTCTGTATGTAAGGAACATGGATATATCAGCGGCGAGCACTTTACCTGTCCGAAATGTGGTAAGAAAGCAGAAGTTTACAGCCGTATCACGGGATATTACAGACCTGTTCAGAACTGGAATGATGGAAAAGCACAGGAGTACAAGAACCGTACACTTTACGATGTAATGCATTCCGATATTAAGAAAATGCAGCCTGTTCATACCAGTGTGGTCACTATGACTAAGGATGATGTAAAGATTGAGCCGGTAATCTCCCACAAGTATCTGTTTACAACCAGCACATGCCCGAATTGCAAAATGGCAAAGAAGATGCTGGAAGGCGAGGAACTGGAGATTATCGATGCAGAGAAGAATCCGGAGATGGCCAAAGAATTTGGAATTATGCAGGCACCGACTCTGGTCATTACAGATGGTGAGCATATGACGAAGTATGTAAATGCGTCTAATATTCAGAAATATGTGGATGAAGAAATGTAAATAAAAAAGATAATGTGGAATAAACGCCGGGAGATTTTCCGGCGTTTGTTTTGTAATGTTCCAATGACATAAAAAGCACTTTGCGCGTTACTGAGAACGGAGTGAAAAGTAACCTTTGTGCAGATGCTAAAAGACCGCATGAAAGGGGATTTTCATTTATTCTATAAGATGTTATAATAAATACAGAGTGTTTCAGGGATGATAATAAATGTCTGAACAGTAGTGTTTTATAGCAAAAAAGATTTTTGGAGGATAAAAGAGATGGTGAAACAGAATATCGTATTTGTGGAAAATAAAGCAGGAAGCCTGAAGAGAGTAACAGGAATGCTTGCAGATAATGATATTAACATTTATGGTTTTGCATGCTTTGATGCACCGGAATTTGCAATTTTCCGTATGATCTGCAATGATCCGGATAAAGCAGAGATTATTTTAAATAAGAGTGGATACATGAACCGTATCACACAGGCAATCGTAGTAGATATGAAAGATCAGGTTGGTGGTCTGGATGAATTGCTGAAGATTATGGCAGACAGCAATGTAAGTCTCGATTATATTTATACCTCATTCCACAGAAAAGATCTCAGACCTGTAGTGATTCTGCATTCTGAAGATATCGCGGTGACAGAGAGCGTACTTAAAAATAATGGATTTAAGGTGTTCTCAACAGCAGATGAACTGGAGAAATAATAAATGTACAGAATACTCATTGTAGAGGACGATGAGATAATCGCAGGACTTGTGAAGAAGCATCTGGAATCCTGGGGATATCAGATTGATCTGATTTCTGATTTTTCTCAGGTATTGGCGGAATTTGTCCGGAAAGATCCGCAACTGGTACTTTTGGATCTGAAACTGCCATTTTTTAATGGATTCCACTGGTGTGAAGAAATTCGTAAAATTTCACAGGTTCCTGTGATTTTTCTGTCTTCTGCGGCGGATAATATGAACATGGTCATGGCCATGAGCAGAGGAGCGGATGATTTTATTGCCAAGCCGTTCGATCTGGAAGTTCTGGCTGCAAAGGTACAGGCAATCCTGAGGAGAACGTATTCTTTCGGAAATACTTCCAATCTGATGGAATATAAAGGAACGGTTTTGAATCTGGGAAACGGGACCCTGACAGTGGGAGAACAGAAGCTGGAGCTTACCAAGAACGAGCTGAAGATTCTGCAGATCCTTTATGAACATCGAGGACAGGTAGTGTCCAGAGATGCGATCATGACCAGGCTGTGGGAGAGCGACAGCTTTGTGGATGATAATACACTGACTGTCAACGTGACCAGACTGCGTAAAAAAATTGAGGGTGCGGGGTTGAAAGGGTTCATTCTTACGAAGAAAGGAATGGGATATATGGTATGAAAAAACATGCAGGTACCCTGTTCAGATATACAAGAAAAATACGCGGAACATTGTTTTTTGCAGGAGTCTGTGCCGGAATCATGGCTGTTGTATTTAATATGTATGGACTTCCTTCTGAGCCGATGCTTTATGGGGCGGTTCTTTGCGTGGCGGCAGGAATCGTCTTTTTTTTGTACGGATATGTTAGATATTTAAATAAAGTGAAAGTTTTGGAACAGATTCGAGATAGTCTGCCGACAGGTTTGGAAAAAATACCCGAAGATTCAGATTATGCTGAAAAAATTTACAAAGAGATCATATGGGAATTGAATCAGCAGAGAATGGATGCTGAGAATGCAAAGTCCAGATTTTATGGAGAACTGACAGATTATTATACGATGTGGGTGCATCAGATAAAAACACCGATTTTTGCTATGAAGCTGTTATTACAGGAGAAACAGGGGGAGAATCAGGCAGAACTTGCAGAATTGCTTAAGATCGAACAATATGTGGAGATGGTCATGGGATATCTGCGGACAGAGGACATTTCTTCGGATATGAAATTTGAGAGATATGGGCTGGACGGAATTATCAGAGAGCAGATTCACAAATATGCGGGTACTTTTGTAAGCAAGAAGCTGGGACTTGAGTATAGTGGGGTAAATGTACAGGTTCTTACAGACAAAAAGTGGCTGGGATTTGTAATTGGACAGGTATTGTCGAATGCACTGAAGTATACCAAGAGAGGCAGAATTCGGATATATATGTCAGAGAGCAGGTATTGTACACTGGTAATCGAGGATACAGGCATAGGAATCAGTGAACAGGATCTGCCGAGGGTGTTTGAGAAAGGGTTTACGGGGTATAATGGCAGAGAGGATTATCATTCTACAGGGATTGGATTGTATCTGTGCAATAAGATTATGAAGAAACTGGGACATGAAATTTATATGGAGTCCTCACAGGGAGAAGGAACCAGAGTTTATCTGAAACTGGCACAGGAGGAACTGGAGATATTTTAGAATGCTAATTCTATAAATTCGCGCGTCATGTCTCTGATTTTCTGTAAACTTCGTTCACAAAAAATATCTTGCGGGATATATCCTGTAAACAGTAACCATATTTTCCTATATTCATATAGGAAATAAAAATATATCTTGACTAACTAACTAGGAATACTATATAATGTGAATGAATAATAGGATAAGTTTTTTAACCAAATCAAGTAAGTCCCCTGCTTCAATTGCGAAAAACAATAAGCAGTGGGTGGGGACTTGCTTGTATCAGGAGGCGTGCAAGCGCCTTCTGATAAACTGCGGAGCAGTTATTTGGTTATGAGCAAGTAGCGAAGCGGATTGCGAATATCCGATTGACTAGAGGGCATAGTCGGAGGCACAGGCGGGTATACTGTTTGGGATTCCGGTACAGATGCTCAGGGAATATGAAATCAGGAGGGTTTTGATATGCAGATTTCAACAAAAGGAAGATATGCGTTAAGATTAATGCTTGATCTTGCCGTACACAACACCGGCGAGCTGGTCAAGATTAAAGATATAGCTGCAAGACAGGATATTTCCGAGAAATATCTGGAGCAGATTATTTCATCATTAAAGAAAGCCGGATATGTAAAGAGCTTAAGAGGTGCACAGGGTGGTTATATGCTTGCCAGAGAACCGAAAACTTACACAGTAGGTACGATTCTGAGACTGACTGAAGGCAGTATGAAACCAGTAGCCTGTCTGGAAGACGATCCGAATCTCTGCACCAGGGCCGGAGAGTGTGTAACACTTCGTCTGTGGAAGATGTTAGACGAGGCAATTGAGGGTGTATTGAATAAAGTTACATTACAGGATTTAAAAGACTGGTATGAGCAGATGGGAAACGATTATGTAATCTGATAAGCTGTGAGGCAGTTATTTTATGAGCGAGCAGTAAAGCGGATGACTTTTATTTGTCTTATCATTAAAAATATTACGCTGGATAACAGGTGTGTTATCCGGCGTTTTTTCATGTCATAGAAAATTACTTCGTACTGTTCCGATGATACAGGAAATTTTTGATTTTACCCCTTGACAACAGCGGATTTATATCATATTATGTATATAACATATAATTCATATATATTTAGTATGAAATAAGGAGGACGAACTCATGGGAAAAATTTATAAGAATGCAGCAGAACTCGTTGGAAATACACCTCTTCTTGAGGTTGGAAATATTGAGAAAAATCTTGGACTGGAAGCTAAAATACTTGTTAAGCTTGAGTATTTTAATCCGGCAGGAAGTGCCAAGGACCGTATTGCTTTGAATATGATTGAGGATGCAGAGGCAAGAGGAGTGCTGAAACCTGGTGCAGTAATTATCGAACCTACATCCGGAAACACAGGAATCGGTCTTGCTTCTCTTGCAGCAATCAAAGGATACAAGGTAATCCTTACTATGCCTGAGACAATGAGTGTTGAGAGAAGAAATATTCTCAAAGCATATGGCGCAGAAATCGTGCTTACAGACGGAAGTAAAGGTATGAACGGAGCGATTGCCAAAGCTAATGAGCTGGCAGCAGAATATGAGAACAGCTTTATACCGGGACAGTTTGAGAATCCGGCTAACCCGGAAATTCACAGAAAAACTACAGGACCTGAAATCTGGAATGATACAGACGGACAGGTAGATATTTTTGTTGCAGGTGTCGGTACAGGCGGAACAATCACCGGTGTCGGTGAATATCTGAAATCACAGAAACCGGATGTACAGGTAGTAGCTGTAGAACCTGCAACTTCCCCGGTACTTTCTCAGGGAAAGAGCGGCCCGCATAAGATTCAGGGTATTGGAGCAGGATTTGTTCCTAAGGCATTAAATACAGAAGTATATAATGAAGTAATTCCTGTAGAGAACGAAGATGCGTTTGCAACAGGCAAACTCATTGCAAAACATGAAGGAATTCTTGTTGGTATTTCTTCCGGTGCAGCACTTTATGCAGCAATTGAACTGGCTAAGAGACCTGAAAACAAAGGTAAGACAATCGTAGCACTTCTTCCGGATTCCGGAGATCGTTACTATTCTACACCATTATTTGTATAAAACATATTACTGAGAATAGAGTGAAAAACACAAAACATTGGTGTGATATAAAAAAAGCCCTGAAAAGGGCTTTTTTTACGTTACCTAGATGTGATAGAATAGCTATGTTATTTCTAAGAGTAAGCTCTCTATAAGAATTGGGAAATAACTTTTGATAATGTTTTTTGAGAATAACTTTTGATCAGATAAACTGTGCCGCAGTTGTCTGGTTATGAACAAGTAGCAGAATGGATGATTTTATCTGTTTTGCTGATTTATTAAGATAGGATGGAATAAAAAATGAAGAAAGCTATTATTGCAATGAGTGGCGGAGTAGACAGCTCTGTAGCAGCTCTGCTGACAAAGGAATCCGGTGACGAGTGCATCGGTGCTACTATGAAACTGTTTCACAATGAAGATGTTGGAATTAAAAGAGAGAAGACTTGCTGTTCTCTGGATGATGTAGAAGATGCCAGAAGTGTCTGCTACAGAATGGGAATTAAATATTATGTTTTTAATTTCTCTGAGAGATTCAAGGAGGATGTTATGGATCGCTTTGTAGATGCCTATGAGCATGGCTGCACACCGAATCCATGTATTGACTGTAACCGTTATCTGAAATTCGACAAGATGTTTCAGAGAATGCGTGAGCTGGAGTACGACTATATCGTAACAGGACATTATGCACGCGTGGAATATGATGAAGAAAGAGGTCGTTACTTATTAAAGAAGGCAGTAGATGATACCAAGGATCAGAGTTATGTTTTATATATGCTCACACAGGAACAGCTTGCACATATTTCTCTGCCTCTGGGCGGGCTGCGTAAGACTGAAGTTCGTGAGATCGCAGAAGAGCACGGTTTTGTCAATGCCAGAAAGCATGACAGCCAGGATATCTGTTTTGTGCCTGACGGAGACTATGCAAAGTTCATTGAGCAGTACACAGGACGCAAATCCAAACCTGGAGAATTTGTAGACATGAATGGGAATGTTCTTGGTAAACATAAGGGAATCATTCACTATACGCTTGGTCAGAGACGCGGCCTGGGAATTCCGGCAGCGGCCAGATTGTATGTCTGTGATATTTCTCCGAAAACCAATCAGGTGGTTCTGGGAAGCAACGAGGATCTTTTCCATACCGAACTGACAGCAACGAAAGTAAATCTGATTTCCTGCGAATCTCTCAAAGAGCCAATGAGACTGAAGGCAAAGATCCGTTATCGTCATCCGGAGCAGGATGCAGTGGCATGGCAGACAGAGGATGGAGTTCTGCATGTACGTTTTGACAAACCGCAAAGAGCGATCACAAGAGGACAGGCAGTTGTTCTTTATGATGGAGATATCGTAGTTGGTGGCGGTGTGATCGAAAGTTGTATTAAATAAAGATAAAGGTAAAGTCAGGGACAGAAGTTTGCTTGTCCCTGATTTTATATTCACGAATTGCTCTGTTGTGGAATGGTTTGTGTAATTTTGTAATTCTGAATTATAAACATATAGTTATTAACTATTAGAAGCTATAGAATTCTAAGATAAGGTTATTGAGAAAAAGCTTTCTTTTTCCTATTGACATACTAGGAATGGAGTGATAATATACAACTATGCTAAATCATATCAAACAGATATGAAATACGTAGAAAGAGAAGAGGCTTAGAGATGAGAGTATTAAAGAGCCAGAATCGAATTTGTATAGAAGAGAAACGAATGTGTCTGTGTTAGTGATCTAAAGACAGAACATGGAACAGCAGAGCTGAATTATTTCTTATCAGAATGAGATATATCAACTGTCGGATGAGTGGCAGTCAGGTAAAGGAAATATATTAGAAATTAAGACTATTATTATAAATCAGAAGAAAGATGAGGACAGACACATGAGCAAAAAAATCGAAAGAAAAGACAGAAAATTTAAATTTGAAACATTACAGCTTCACGTAGGACAGGAAAGCCCGGATCCAGTTACAGATGCAAGAGCAGTACCGATCTACCAGACATCTTCTTACGTATTCAGAAACTGCGATCACGCAGCAGCTCGTTTCGGACTTGCAGATGCAGGTAACATCTACGGACGTCTTACAAACCCGACAGAAGATGTATTTGAGAAGAGAATCGCAGCACTTGAAGGTGGTTCCGCAGCACTTGCAGTAGCATCTGGTGCAGCAGCAATCACATACACAATCGAGAACCTTGCACAGCAGGGCGACCACATCGTAGCAGCTAAGAACATCTACGGTGGAACAACAAACCTGCTTGAGCATACACTTCCGGCTTATGGAATCACAACAACATTTGTTGATGTATTCAACCTTAAAGAAGTAGAGAATGCAATTCAGGACAACACAAAAGCTGTTTATATCGAAACACTTGGAAACCCGAACTCTGACGTAGTTGATATTGAAGCTATCGCAAAGATCGCTCATGCACATAAGATCCCGCTTGTTGTAGATAACACATTTGCTACACCTTACCTTGTAAGACCGATCGAATACGGTGCAGACATCGTTGTACATTCAGCAACTAAGTTCATCGGCGGACACGGAACAACAATTGGTGGTGTTATCGTTGAAAGTGGTAAATTTGACTGGGAAGCATCAGGTAAATTTGCATCCCTGACAGAGCCAAACCCAAGTTATCATGGAGTAAGCTTCACAAAAGCATGCGGACCAGCAGCATTTGTCACAAAGATCCGTGCAATCCTTCTTCGTGACACAGGTGCAACAATTTCTCCTGTAAGCTCATTCATCTTCCTTCAGGGACTTGAAACACTGTCTCTTCGTGTAGAACGTCATGTAGAGAACGCACTGAAAGTAGTTCAGTACTTAAATAATCATCCACAGGTAGAGAAAGTTCATCACCCATCAGTATCCACAGATCCAAGCCAGCAGGAACTTTACAAAAAATACTTCCCGAACGGCGGCGGTTCTATCTTTACATTCGAGATCAAGGGTGACGCACAGAAAGCAAAAGACTTCATCGATAACCTTGAACTGTTCTCACTGCTTGCTAATGTAGCTGATGTTAAATCTCTTGTTATCCACCCGGCTACAACAACACACAGCCAGTGCACAGAAGAAGAGCTTCTTGATCAGGGTATCAAACCGAATACAATTCGTCTTTCTATCGGTACAGAGAATATCGATGATATTATTCAGGACCTTGATGAAGCATTTAAGGCAGTAGCCGAATAATTCTCAGAATAATTGATTTTGGGGTACCGCATCCCCCGCGGTATCCCAGAAAACGAAATTTCTCAATCAATCATAACATATAGCCTCCTTTATTATTGTATGAAATAAAACGATGTGAACAGGGCCATTTTCCGGTATCCCCCAATTTTTCCGGAAAGTGGCCTTTTTTGTTTGCATTTAGGTCTTGACAAATAGTTGAAATGCGATATAATACAAAAATGCAAATAAGTTGCAAATACAAACAGGTTGCAAAAACGAATAAATTGCAAATATGAATAACCAATAAGTGTGCATAGCTATAAACGCAGAGAAATAAGCAAACAAAAAAGTTCTGTAGAAAAGTGCAGAACAGAAAGCATATATAGTTTGTCAGGGAGTATAAGGAGGTAAACATGTCAGAGATTATCATAGATTCAGTAATAGACAGTATTAAGTTGCTGCCGTTTCTTTTTCTTACATATTTGTTTATGGAATGGCTGGAACATAAAACAGGTTCTGCTGCGCGTAACAGAATTCGTACAGCCGGAAAACTGGGCCCTGTATGGGGAGGACTTCTGGGGGTGATTCCGCAGTGCGGATTTTCGGCTGCTGCGTCAAGCCTTTTCACAGGACGTGTTATCACAGTGGGAACATTGATTGCTGTATATCTTTCTACTTCGGATGAAATGTTTCCGATTATGATCTCTAATGCAGTACCGGCAGTTACCATTATCAGGATTCTGGCGTGTAAGGCTGCAATCGGAATTTTATCAGGTCTTATCGTGGAGTACGTTTATACACATATTTTGAAGAAACAGGAGGGGGATCTGGATATTCATGAGATATGTGAAGAAGAGCGTTGTAACTGTGAACATGGACTGATCTCATCGGCAGCGACCCATACGTTGAAAGTTTTTGTATATATTTTCTTGATTTCTCTGGGGTTAAATATTATCATTGGATTAGTGGGAGAAGAAACACTGGCGGGACTTTTTACAGGGGCACCGATGATCGGCGAACTGATTGCAGCTCTTGTGGGACTGATTCCCAATTGTGCTTCTTCGGTAGTGATCACTCAGTTATATCTGGATCATATTATCGGAGCAGGTGCCATGATGGCAGGACTTCTGGTGAATGCAGGTGTAGGACTTCTGATTCTGTTTCGTCTGAATCATGACCGGGTACAGAATCTTAAGATTATCGGAACCCTTTATGGATTAGGTGTATTCTGGGGAATCATTATTGAATTATCTGGAATTGTATTTTAGGAGGAATTATGGCGGGAAGCAGTTATGCGACAGCAAGCCGCAGAAAAATACTTGAATATCTGAAGAACAGTAATGATCACACTGTGACAGCTGCAGATGTGGATGAATATCTGAAAGAACATGACAGTGAGGTGAATATCACAACAATCTACCGTTATCTGGATAAACTGGCAAAGGATGGTACAGTGATTAAATATGTTGCAGAGAAGGGGTGTCAGGCTGCTTATCAGTATGTGGAGCCTGGTCGTGGATGCGAACAGCACCTGCATCTGAAATGTGTGAAATGTGGCAGGATTATTCATCTGGAATGTCATTTTATGGAGGAGATTTCTCATCATATTGAAGAGAGCCATGGATTTACGCTGCAGTGCAAGAATTCTATTTTGTATGGAATATGTAAAGAGTGTAAAAATTGTTTAGAAAAGTAAATACAGCTGGGTGAAATAAATTGTTTTGTAGTTTGACGGAGAATAGATTTCATCTGGATGCAGTGAGTATTTATGGTTAAAATTATCTAATCTTACATAATTGTAAGCTTCCACATTGATTTGTAACTCAGGTCGATGGCTGGGAGCTTTTTCTTTCCTTATAATAGAATCAGACATTAAGGAAGCCCGGGAAAATGGGAAATATTTATACAGGGCTTCGGAGATGGAAGTAATCCGGCGTACTGAAAAGTGACAAAAAGTACGCTGCAATATATGAGAGGAGAAAATCATGTCATTATTGGAAGTAAACAATGTAAAAAAGATATACAGTACACGGTTCGGAGGAAATAAGGTGCAGGCTCTCAGAAATGTCACTTTTTCTGTACAACAGGGGGAATTTGTGGCAATTATGGGAGAGTCCGGAAGCGGTAAGACCACACTGCTGAATATACTTGCATCTCTGGATCGTCCAACAGAGGGGGAAGTACTGCTGGAAGGAAAAAATATTGTTCATCTTACAGAAAAAGAAATCTCCGCATTCCGCAGAAAAAATCTGGGATTTGTGTTTCAGGATTTCAATCTTCTGGATACATTCAGTCTGAGGGATAATATTTATCTTCCGCTGGTGCTTGCTGGAGAAGATTACCGAGAGATGGAACAGAAGATCCGTCCCATTGCAAAGGCATTATGTATTACGGAACTTCTGAATAAATATCCTTATGAAGTATCCGGCGGACAGAAGCAGAGAGCAGCAGTAGCCAGAGCATTGATCACAAATCCGAAGCTGCTGCTGGCTGATGAACCGACAGGAGCACTGGATTCTAAGGCAGCATCTGCTCTGCTTTCTATGTTTGGCGCTATTAATCAGTCCGGACAGACCATTCTGATGGTTACACACAGTGCACAGGCTGCCAGTCATGCATCCAGAGTTCTGTTTATCAAGGATGGTGAAGTTTTTCATCAGATTTATAAGGGAGACAAGTCCAATAAAGAGATGTATCAGATGATCGCAGACACATTGACAATTCTTACGACGGGTGGTGAGACTTATGCGTAGAGGACTGTTTGCCAGATTGGCAGCTGATAATATCAGAAGAAATAAAAGTACCTATATTCCTTACATTCTGACCTGTGTGTTCTGTATTGCGGCTACATATATGATGTCATTTGTCAAAGACAGTCCGAATCTGGATGCAGCCATGCGTGACAATGGTGCTTACATTCAGACAGTTCTGGCAATGGGAATTGGGATTATCCTTATTTTTTCTGTGATTTTTCTGCTTTACAGCAATAATTTTCTGATGAAGAGACGGCAGAAAGAACTAGCTTTATACAATGTGCTGGGAATGGAAAAAAGGCATATTGGAAGGTTTATGGCTCTTGAAACAGTATTTACTTCAGTGATCAGTTTTGCATTAGGGATTATTGTGGGAATTCTTATGAGTAAACTGGCATTGCTGCTTTTATTCCGGCTGCTTCATGTTCCTGCAACTTTGGGGTTTTATATAAGCATAAGCGGAATTTTAAATTGTGGCTGGAGTTTTGGGCTGATCTTTCTGCTGACTTTGTTTAAAAATCTCCGGAGAGTTTATATGGCAAGACCTGTAGAGTTACTCCATGGTGATCATGAAGGAGAGCGTGAGCCAAAAGCGAAATGGCTGATCGCACTGATAGGAATGATATGTCTTGTATGGGGCTATTATCTGGCAGTTACTACAGAATCACCGATCGATGCGCTGGAAGTCTTTTTTCTTGCAATCGTGCTGGTAATGGCAGGTACTTATCTGTTGTTTACAGTCGGCAGTATCGTAATTCTGAAACTGATGAAGATGAAGAAAAGCTTCTATTATAAGATACAGAATTTTACAGCTGTTTCCGGTCTGCTCTACAGAATGAAACAAAATGCTGTAGGACTTGCCAGTATCTGTATTCTGAGTACAGGAGTATTATTGGTGATCTCTACGACTATGTGTCTCAATATGGGAATTAATGATACGGTTACTAACAGATATCCCTATGATGCAGATTATAGCGTAACAGGAAGCTTTTCGCAGGAAGAGGGACAGGATCTGATAAAAATATTTCAGGAGTCATTGGAAAAAAATCAGATTCCGGTCACGGAGCAGATCTGTCAGGTCAGTGCACGAATGACTGTTTTGAATAAAGAGGATGAACTTCAGTTTGCTACATCTTCAGAAGCGTATTCGGGTGGTGCTTACCAGACAATCAGACTGGTAACTGACAATGAATATAAGCGTATCACCGGTGAGAGTGCGAGAATTTCAGATGGAGAAATTCTTGCATACAGGGAGACCGAAGAAAAGAATAGTGAAACGTTGACTATAGATGGAAAAGTCTATAAAGTTAAGCAATGGATGCATACATGGCCGCTGCTTCAGGATAAAGATATGGTTGTAAAAAATACCGATATCATTGTTACAGATAATGATTTCAGCCAGCTCTGGAAGAAATGGGGAGAACTCAATGGTAGAGAACTGCAGATTCAGACTTTTGAAATGGGATTTAATGTGGATGGAAATGCGGCACAGCAGATTAAGTGTGGAAATCTGGTAAAAAATGATTTAATTGCATATATGGAACAGCTGGGAAGATCAGATACTTTATCAGTGACCGGCGGCGTCCGTGAGGAAGAAAAACAAAGTTATTATGAGCTGAATGGAGGACTGCTTTTCCTGGGCATGTTTTTGGGAGCACTTTTCCTGACAGGAGCGGCAATGATCATTTATTATAAACAACTTTCAGAAGGATATGAGGATAAAGGCAGATTTGAGATTATGCAGAAAGTCGGCATGAGTCATAAAGAGGTGAGATCTACTATACGCAGACAAATTCTGATGGTATTTTTTCTCCCATTAATAATGGCAGTAATCCATATGTGTGCAGCTTTTCCATTAGTCCGCAGGATTATGTTGATGTTTGGCATGAATAATACGGCTCTGTTTGTCTGGTGTACAGCAGGAACGGTGCTGGTATTTGCGTTGATCTATGGGCTGGTATATCTTGCGACTGCCAGAACTTATTACAGGATTGTAGAGAGTTAGGACTAGTACTGACACTTTTTGTTTAGGAAGATGGTTGACTGTTTTTGCCAGATGTTGTAAACTGGTGAGAAGTGATACATGTGTAACCTGTATATAGAAGTAACAGTAAAAATGGGAGGATAATATGCAGGGAAAGAAAATCATATCTGTTTTGCTGACATGCATGTTGATACTTGTAAATGTGGCAGTACCGTCTGCAACGTGGGCGGCAGCATCAGATGGCCAGACAATAACAAAGGCGATTGGAAAGAAAGTAACAGTTACTATGGAAACTTCTGAGGGGACTGTTAAGAAGCGGATAAATTCAGGCAGTACCATAATTCTTCCACCGGATGTAAACGGGAATGGTTATACATTTCTGGGATGGTCAACCATTAGTAGGCAGAGTTGTAATCCGATGTATCAGGCATATGAGAAGCTGAAAGTTACAAGGAATATCCATCTGTACCCTGTGAAATATAAATGGAGTCAGGAACCGAATATTTCTGTTGACAGGCTGGCTGACAGTGTAAATAAATATTCCAGAATTATCTTTGTAGGGGATTCCCGTACAGTGATGCTCGAGGGGACTTTGCAGAGACAGTGCGATTCTTCAGTTTTTAATAAGGTAGGATTTGTATGTAAGACTGGTCAGGGACTTGCCTGGATGATGGAAGAGGGCGAGAAAATGCTGCTCAACAAAGTAGGCAGAACTGGTAAGAATACAAAACCGGTGGCAGTTATTTTTAATCTGGGAGTGAATGACCTGATTCATAGGAACGGAACTGGAATCAATTATGATTCGATTGCATCAGAGTATGCGTCTTACATGAACAGGCTGTCCAGAAAGCTGACATCCAGAAATTGCGAACTGTTTTATATGTCTGTCAATCCATGCAATACAGCAATGAAAACAACGAGAAAAGAGTCTGAGATCCGTGGATTTAACAGCAGACTGAAACAGCGGCTCAATAGCAATTTTACCTGGCTCAACAGTTATTCTTATCTGATGAAATATGGATATACCACCAGGTGTGAATTCAGGGGCAATGCAGATGACGGACTTCATTATTCCATGAAAACATACAAAAGAATTTATGCATACGCAATAAAGAGAATCAGGTGATACTGATTGAAACCCGGAGGACAGGGATATGTTCTCCGGGTTATCTGTGTCCAAAAGCTTTATTGAGTGTCATAACAGGAGGAGAGAGACATGAGAAGTGAAAGCTTCAGAAAAGGTTTAAAGGATGGTGTCCCGATAGGTCTGGGATATTTTGCCGTATCATTTACTTTTGGTATGATGGCGGTTGCCGATGGATTAAGTATATGGCAGGCTGTGCTGATCTCACTGACAAATGTAACATCAGCGGGACAGTTTGCAGGTCTGGACATTATGGTAATGAGTGGGTCTTACTGGGAAATGGCGCTGACACAGCTGATCATTAATCTGAGATATTGCCTGATGTCATTTTCACTTGCACAGAAATTCAGAAGGGATGAATCCCCGGTTCATCGTTATATTGCGGCATTTGGTGTGACGGATGAGATTTTTGGAATCAGTGCCAGCCAGCCGGGTAAGGTAAGTGCTTTTTATAACTATGGTGCTATGTGTGTGGCGATTCCGGGATGGGTACTTGGAACCCTGGCAGGGGCAATTTCGGGAAATCTTCTTCCTGATTTCATGATGAGTGCTCTGAGTGTGGCGATTTATGGAATGTTCCTGGCAATTATCATTCCGCCTGCGAAACAGAACAGAGCAGTTCTGGCAGTTGTTGTGGCTGCAATGGTAATCAGTACTTTGTTTAAAGTAATCCCTCTGCTGTCAAAAGTGTCTTCTGGTTTTGTGATTATTATTACTACACTGATCGTAGCGGGTGCGGCAGCATATTTTTGTCCGATAGAAGAAGAGAAAGAGAGGGAGAACGTTCATGAATCATAACATTTATATTTATATTCTGGTAATGGCAGGAGTTACTTATCTGATTCGTATGCTTCCGCTGGCTCTTTCAAGAAAAGAAATCACAAGTCCATTTATCAAGTCATTTCTGTATTATGTGCCTTATGCATGCCTGGCAGCAATGACGTTCCCGGCGATCCTCTTTGCTACGGACAGTGTAATTTCTGCTGCTGTTGGATTTGCAGTGGCGCTGATTGCTGCATACAAAGAGAAAAGTCTTCTTACAGTTGCTTTATTCGCATGTGCTGCAGTCTTTATTGTGGAAAGAATACTTGAATTTGCTGTATAAATGTGGAAAACAGGAAGGAAAGAATGTTTCAGAATATAGAACGAATAATAAAAACGGGGCTGTCGCACTAACGTGCGGCAGCTCATTTTATATCCAACACAAAACGCCGG
>CAJLTE010000006.1 GCA_905209435.1 uncultured Blautia sp.
TTCTTCAGGCAGACAACGACTACAGACCAGTTCTGAAAGCTGCTGGATTCTTAACACGTGACCCACGTATGAAAGAACGTAAGAAATACGGTCTCAAAGCTGCTCGTAGAGCACCACAGTTCTCCAAACGATAATCTGTCGTTTCGAGAGAGACAATTTCAAGAACTTATTATCCCGGAAGTTTGCTACACTTCCGGGATTTCTTTATATCCATAGCTGCCAGTCAGTGGCTATTGACTGCAAATCTAAAAAATCTCAAATAAGTCAATGAAATCATGAAGCACATTGACTGTAAATCTTCAAATTTTAAATTGAATCAAATAATTTTATGGAAAAATTGACTGTAATTCCCCAAATTTCAAACTAGGCCAAACAGTTCCCTTAAAAAAGTTGACTATAAATCTTGAAATTTAAAATCGAGTCAAATAGTTCAATAGAATAAGTTGACTTCAAATATTAAAATCGCAAATTAAGTCAAATGCTTATCTGAAATAAGCTGACTGTACGAAAAGGGTGGAATTACTGAGAGGTTGTCTTTCTATTAATCTTTGACATTCTACCGACTTTTTGATACTATAGAATCAGTAAAAAATTTGCAGACCTCCCATGGGAGAAATCCTATGGGAGGTTTTTGCAATGAGGTGAGGTGTACAATGAAAAAAGAAAACAATCCGACACATAATCATCACAGAGGGAGTTTTTCGGGCAGGATTGGTTATGTACTGGCAGTTGCGGGGTCTGCAGTAGGACTCGGAAATATCTGGAGATTTCCGTATCTTGCGGCGAAGTATGGCGGGGGTATTTTTCTGCTGATCTACATTCTTCTGACAGCATCCTTCGGCTATGTGCTGATCATGTCAGAGACCGCATTGGGACGAATGACCAGAAAAAGTCCGGTGGGTGCATTCGCGCACTTTGGAAAAACGAAACCGTTTAAAGTCGGCGGTTGGCTGAATGCAGTTATTCCGATGCTGATCGTGCCGTATTACAGCACTATCGGTGGCTGGGTAATTAAATACCTTGTAGAATATTTCAAGGGAAATGTTCAGGCTGTAGCAGAAGATGGTTATTTCGGAAACTTTATTGCAGATTCCTGGCAGGTAGAACTCTGGTTTCTGGTATTTGCGGCACTTGTATTTATCATTATTCTCGGCGGTGTACAGAACGGCGTCGAACGAATGTCAAAGATCATGATGCCGGTTCTGGTAGTTCTGGCGATTGTGGTTACAGTTTATTCTGTTACACGTCCGGGAGCAATTGAGGGTGTGAAATATTTTCTGATTCCGAATATGAAAAATTTCTCCTGGATGACAGTAGTGGCTGCTATGGGACAGATGTTTTATTCTCTGTCTATTGCAATGGGAATCCTGTATACCTATGGCTCTTATGTGCGTAAAGACATGGATATCGAGAGATCCACCACACAGGTTGAAATATTTGATACAGGTATTGCAATCCTTGCAGGTCTGATGATCATTCCGGCAGTATTTGCATTCTCCGGCGGAAATCCAGAAACACTTCAGGCAGGTCCGTCTCTGATGTTTATCACACTGCCAAAAGTATTTGCAAGCATGGGATTTGGTACAGCAACAGGAATCGTATTCTTCGTGCTTGTGTTACTTGCAGCTCTGACCAGCGCCGTTTCTCTGATGGAGACCAGTGTTTCCACATTCATGGACGAGCTCCACTGGAGCCGTAAAAAATGCTGCGGTCTGATGGTTGTGATCATGCTTGCATTCGGAACAGCGTCATCCATGGGATATGGACTTCTGGATTTCATTCGTATCTTTGGAATGAATTTCCTTGACTTCTTTGATTTTATGACAAACTCAGTGATGATGCCGCTGGCAGCACTTGCAACGTGTATTCTGGTGCTTAAAGTGGTTGGAATTGACGGAATGGCAAAAGAAATCGAACAGTCTTCTCCGTTCCGCAGAAAGAAACTGTACAGAGTATTTATTAAATACTTTGCGCCGATTTGTCTGATTATTATCCTGCTGAGTTCTATTGCAAACGTGCTGGGAATTATCAGTATGTAAGAAAACTTATAACTCCTTTTAAGTGGATTGAGAAAATAATTTGTAATCTGCTTAGAAGGAGTTTTTCTTATATGATTTTGCAGTTTATGCGAAAAAAATACCGTTTGTGAAAGATGCAGATTTGTTATATGACATTATGCTATTCTACAATCAGAAAAAGAATGACATATCATAGAGAGTATATTTGACAACGTAAATTAAAAAATATTGTAACGGTTCAGTACTTTCACAGTTCTGAGTCAAAGGGTAGACTGCTGAATAGTTACAAAACATTACAGCGAAGAGAAATCATATAAGATAAGGCGAGGTTTTAGCATGAGTTTAAAGTATGAAAAGATCATAAATCAGATGACATTAGAAGAAAAAGCCCGGATGATGTCGGGTAAGAATACTTGGGAAACCGTGGATTTCCCTCAGTATGGAATCCCGTCTATGTGTTTGTCCGACGGTCCTCACGGACTGCGCAGACAGGCGGGCGCAGGAGATCATCTTGGCTTAAATGCCAGTCTTCCGGCGACTTGTTTTCCTACTGCGGCATCTGTAGCAAACAGTTGGGACGAGCAGCTTGGGGAAGAAATCGGAACAGCACTGGCAGAGGAAGCTGTGACAATGGGAGTAAACGTCATTCTTGGTCCGGGACTGAATATTAAGAGAAGCCCTCTTTGCGGACGAAACTTTGAATATTTTTCCGAAGATCCGTATCATGCGGGAAAAATGGCAGCAGCATACATCCGTGGAATCCAGAGCCAGGGAATCGCAGCCTGCCCGAAACATTTCGCAGCAAACAGTCAGGAACTTCGACGTATGGCAAATGATTCCGTAGTAGACGAACGTACCTTTCGGGAACTCTATACAACTGGTTTTGAGATTGCAGTAAAAGAGGGAAAAGCGAAATCCATTATGTCCTCTTACAATGAAGTGAACGGCATATATGCAAATGAAAACAGCCATATGCTTCAGGAAATCCTTGTGGATGAATGGGGATTTGACGGTTTCGTAGTATCAGACTGGGGTGGCAGTAATGACCACGCGCTTGGGGTAAAGAACGGCAGTCATCTGGAAATGCCGGGAACGGGAAATTCCGGAGTTCATGATATTGTAAAGGCAGTGAAGAATGGTGACCTCACAGAGGAAGTCTTAGATCAGCGTCTGGACGAATTATTAAGTGTGATTTTTGACACTCATCAGGAAACAGAGGAGAAAAAAGGCACATCTTTTGACATCGAAGCACATCATGAACTGGCACGAAAAGCAGCGCAGGAGAGTATTGTGCTTCTGAAAAATGAAGACAATATTTTACCTCTGCAGCCGGGAACAAAGGTGGCCGTGATCGGAGATTTTGCTCAGACTCCAAGATATCAGGGCGCAGGTTCTTCTCTGGTAAATCCTGCGAAACAGCCGGAATCTATTCTGGGTGAAATTGGAAACAGCGGTCTGGAAATGATTGCGTTTGAGCAGGGATACCGCAGAAACAAAAAGAGCGATGCAAAGCTGATCGAGCGTGCAAAAGAGGCTGCCAAAAAAGCGGAGGTTGTGCTGATCTTTGCAGGACTGGATGAGATCAGCGAGTCTGAGGGACTGGATCGTACTCATATGAATATGCCGCAGGCGCAGAACATGCTGATCGATGAGATTTCCACGGTAAATCCAAACGTGATCGTAGTTCTTTCAGCAGGTTCCGCAGTGGAGATGCCATGGTACTCCTATGTCAGAGGAATCGTGCACGGATATCTGGGTGGTCAGGCGGGGGCGTCTGCAATGCTGAATGTTCTGACCGGAAAGATTTGTCCGTCCGGTAAATTGAATGAAACTTACCCGATCCACTGCGAGGATAATCCAGTTCTGCATTATTATCCGAGCAAAGAACGCAGCAGTGAATACCGCGAATCTCTTTATGTGGGATATCGCTATTACACAACTGTAGATAAGAAAGTACGCTTCCCATTTGGATTCGGACTCAGTTATACTACATTTAAATACAGTGACCTGAAAGTGGATGACAGAGGAGTTACATTCCAGATTAAAAATACCGGAAAAACAGCAGGTACAGAAATTGCACAGCTTTATGTCGGAAGAAAATCAGATACCGTATTCCGCCCGGTACGCGAGCTGAAAGGTTTTGCCAGAGTAACGCTGAAACCAGGAGAATCAAAGACTGTACATATTGGATTTGATGACAAAACATTCCGATTCTATGATACCAGAACCAACACCTGGGAAATTGAAACCGGAAACTATGAGATCATGGTTGGAAGTGATGCGCAGACTATGCTGCTGGAAGATAAATTCTATGTAGCAGGAACCGTTTCAGAAGGCGGATATGAGAAAGAAAAAATGCTGGAGTATTTTAACGGAAAGATCCGTGCGGTAGACAATGACACATTCCGCCTCCTGTATGGCAGAGAAATCCCGGACGGAAGCTGGAGCGGTGAGATCAGGATGAATGATGCGGTATGCCAGCTCTACTATGGAAAAGGAATCCTGGGAAAACTTTTCTACGGAGTACTGCGGATTCTGCTGAAGATCAGCGAATGGCAGGGAAAACCAAACCTGAATGTATTGTTCAACTACAATATGCCAATCCGCGGCTATGCAAAAATGACAGGCGGGTTTGTCACTATGGATATGGCGAGAGCTCTGACAGAAATGGCAAATGGTCACAGGATAAAAGGTACTGCACATCTGATTAAAGCAGCTGTAAAAAGAGACTGAAAATAATATAGAAGATATCACAAAATAAAATGATGGCAGACAGGACTTGGCAGTAAAAAACTACGCTGAGTCCTTGTTTGCGTATTATTTATTTCTCAAAATGGAGCTTGTGAATATCCGCTTGATTTGTCATAGACAATCTGGAATGAATTACAGTATCCTTATAGAGAACAGCAAAGATTTGTTTTGGGTGCAGATGTTGGAAAAATATGTGGATTCAATTGCGGCAAACAGTGGAAATTGATACAATAAAAAGTAAATCATAGTGGATAACTTGTTGGCACACTAGAATCCTCATCCAACGCGATTGGTATAGTTATTTACGAAACGATGTACCAGCCACAGTAATTACGAAAAGTGAAACGGGGGAAAGAAGGCAAATGATAAAGATTGCAATAGTAGAAGACGAAGCAATGTATGCAAAACAGCTGCAGGATTTCCTGCGGCAGTACGAGACAGAGAACGGAGAAGCATTTGACATCACAATTTATTCCGATGGCGACCAGATTGTTCACAAATATAAATCACAGTTTGATATCATCCTGATGGATGTGGAAATGAAGTTCATGGACGGCATGTCCGCAGCAGAAGAAATCCGCAAGATTGACACAGAAGTAGTCATCATTTTTATTACAAATATGGCACAGTATGCGATTCGCGGTTATGCAGTAGATGCGCTGGATTACGTACTCAAGCCGGTATCTTACTTTGCATTTTCCCAGAGACTCAACCGCGCGATTTCCAGAATGAAGAAACGTGAAACGAAGATGATCATGGTAAACATCAAGGGTGGAACTGTCCGGATCAATATTGCAAATATCTATTACATTGAAAGCCAGGGCCATACCCTGATTCTTCATACGATTCTAGGAGATTATGAGACGACCGGAGTGATGAAAGAGATGGAACAGAAGCTGCAGGGGATGAATTTCTGCAGAGGAAATAAAGGATATCTGATCAATCTGCAGCATGTAGACGGGATACAGGAGGGATGTGCTCTGGTAAAGGGAGAACAGCTTGTTTTGAGCCGTGCACGTAAGAAAGAATTTATGGAAGCACTGACAAATTACTGGGGAGAGGTTGTGAAATAATGGAACATATTATGCCGGATATACCGAGAATTTATACTGCGATCGCAGAATGGATGGCATGTATGCTGTTTATCCTGCCTGTCAAGAAACGCTTTGACCGTGTAAAAACAGGCGTACTGATGGCAGCAGCACTGGTTATACAGAGTCTGTTTCTGACCATGACGGGAAGTGTGCGGATCTATTTCTGGATTCCGTGTATGATCATAGCGGTATTATTAATGATAGGATTTATTTATGGATGCTGCGACATCAGTCTCACAGATGCAGGATACTTTGGAATGATCGCATTTGTTGCAGCGGAGTTTACAGCATCAATAGAATGGCAGATAGTCTGCTTCTTCTGGAATGGGACAGTACCTGCAGTAATTATCCAGATTATGATGCTGGTTCTGATCTATGGAAGTGTTGCAGTAATTTTATATAAAATGCTGCATATGCATCTTCCGATAGATGGAAAAATGGGGATCAGTCTGAAAGAATATATCTCCGGACTGGTGATCGCAATTGCAGTATTTGCAGTCAGCAACATCAGCTTTCTGACAGAAAATACCCCATTTTCGGGACGTTATTCTTTTGAGATCGGAAATATCCGTACACTGGTGGATCTGGGAGGAATCGCAATCCTGTATGCACATCTGATCCAGTGCTGCGAATTACGTGTGCGTAAGGAACTGGAAGCAGTGCAGAATGTGCTCCAGAATCAGTACGTGCAGTACAAACAGTCACGCGAGAGTATTGAGCTGATCAATTATAAATACCACGATCTGAAGCACCAGATTGCAGTGCTCCGAAGTGAGGAAGATCCGAAGAAGAGAGAGGAATTTCTGAATCGGATGGAAGAAGAAATCCGCCAGTATGAAGCTCAGAATAAAACTGGAAATAAGGTGCTGGATACAGTACTTACGACTAAAAGTCTTTATTGCGCGAAACATGGGATTACGTTTACATGTGTGGCAGACGGAACGCTGCTTGATTTCATGGATGTCATGGACATCTGCAGCATTTTTGGAAACGCGCTGGATAATGCGATCGAGTGTGAATTAAAGATACCGGAGAAAGAGAAACGTCTGATCCATGTAACAGTGTCAAAACAGAAGCAGTTCCTGATCCT
Organism: uncultured Blautia sp.; assembly: GCA_905209435.1. Next base: position 6,954 of record CAJLTE010000006.1, read on the forward strand.
GAGATTTGAGAATTACTGCGAAGAAACGCTGCAATATCAGGAAGGAACGCCGGTTACAACCAAGAAAGAGAAAGAATTCCATGGATATGGGCTAAAGAGCATCCAGTATACGGTAAATAAGTATGATGGAGCTGTCAGTATGAATCTGGAAGATAACTGGTTTGAATTGAAGGTTTTGATTCCTATGGTACAAAAATAAAAGAATAGATTAGCCAACAGCGGCCGGGTTCCAACGGGAATCCGGCTATTACTGTATATAATGCACAAATGCAATAAAACAATTTTAGATAAAATATCTAATACCAAAACAGTTTATGCGTATTTTGTACAGATTATGCAATTTTTTACCAGAAAAAAAATGATGTGGTAGGATAAAACCATAAGATCCAAAGAGGAGAAACAGGAATAGGAGGAAAGGAAATGAACCTGGACATGTTAAGGATGGAAGACGTTTATAAGTATGTGATGAAATGTCTTCCGTATCTGATCCCGTTTATTATTCTTTTAGTAGCGGGAATTGTTATTTTTATTGCAACCAGAAAAGTGAAAGTTGAAAAAAGAAAATTATGGAGAAGTGAATCCTGGATAGCAATACTATTATCTTTTGTGCTGGGCGTTACTGGAATTTGTTTTAATCCAATGTATTCATCTATTTGCCTTGTTTTTGCGAAGACAGAAGGCATGACTGAAGAAACTGCGGAAAAAGGAAAACAGTTATGTGAAAAAATTGCAGAAGAGGGAGTTGTACTTTTAAAGAATGAGGACGAGACACTTCCATTGAAAGAGAAGAATATCAATGTATTTGGATGGGCGTCCACAAATCCGTGTTATGGCGGAACAGGATCTGGTTCTGTTGATACTTCTTCAGCAGTAAGTCTTCTTGATGGCCTTAGAGATGCCGGTTTTTCATTAAATGATGAATTGGAAAAATTCTATACAGATTATAATACGGAACGTATAACTGGAAGTTTGTCAGGAAATACAGACTGGACACTTCCAGAGCCATCTGCTGACAGTTATACATCTTCTATGATGGATAATGCAAAGAACTTTTCTGATACTGCAGTTGTTGTTATTGCCAGAGTTGGTGGTGAAGGTGAAGACTTACCGAAGGATATGGAAAATGCCAACTATAATACCACTGACGAAGGTGCAGGTCACGAAGGCGATTTTGTAGCAGGCCAGTCTTATCTTGAATTGAGTAAAACAGAAAAAGATATGGTAGATCTTGTCTGCAATAATTTTGAAAATGTTATTGTTATTTATAACAGTGCAAATGCATTCGAACTGGGATGGGTTGATGAATATGAGAATATTAAAGGTGTTTTGAATATTGCAGGACCTGGACAGACAGGATTTGATGCACTGGGAAAAGTTTTAAGTGGTGAAGTAAATCCATCAGGACATTTAGCAGATACCTATGTATATGATCTGACAGATACTTACAATTATAATAACATTGGTGATTTTAAATATGACAATGTAGAAGAATTTAAAGATATTAACGGACCGGAAGGAACAGATTATAATACAGTATCATTTGTAAATTATATAGAAAGTATTTATATTGGTTACAAATTTTATGAGACTGCAGATGCAGAAGGTCTGATTAAATATGACGATGTTGTTCAATATCCGTTTGGTTATGGATTAAGTTATACTACATTTGATCAGAAAATTACAGATTTAAAAACAGATAATGATGGGAAGATTACGGTAGATGTAACAGTTACGAATACAGGAGATGTAGAAGGTAAAGATGCAGTTGAACTGTATTTTACTCCTCCGTATACGAATGGTGGAATTGAAAAATCAGAAGTAAATTTACTGGATTTTGAAAAAACAGATAGTTTAAAACCGGGAGAAAGTCAGACAATTTCTTTTGAATTTGATCAGGACGAGCTGGCCTCATATGACGCTAAGGATAAAGGATGCTACGTGCTGGAAACTGGAGAATATAACCTTAGTGTAAGAAGTGATTCTCATACTGTTCTGGATTCAAAAACAATAGAAATCGTAGATGAAATTGTATATGATTCAGAAAACCCAAGATCTTCAGATGATACAGCTGCTCAGAATGTATTTGATTATGCGGCAGGAGATGTAGAATATCTTAGCAGAAAAAATCATTTTGCAAACTACGAAGAGGCAACAGCGGCACCAACAGACTATAGTATGTCTGATGAAGTAAAAGCGAAATTTTTAAATAACGATAATTATAACTATGAAGACTATAATGATGAATCTGATGAAATGCCCGTAACAGGCGCTGATAATGGCGTAAAACTGGCAGATCTAAGAGGCCTTGATTATGACGATGAGTTATGGGATCAGTTGCTGGATGAGCTGACTGTAGATGATATGGTTACAATGCTTGGAAGTGCAGGATTTTCTACAAAAGAAATCAAAGATATTGGTAAAGTAGAAACTTCCGAAATTGATGGACCTGCAGGACTGCATTCTTTCTTTAATCAAAATAAACAGGGCTCCTGCTATCCGGCATCAAACCTGATGGCATGTACATGGAATAAAGATCTTGCAGAAGAACTTGGAAGTCAGATTGGTGACGAGGCAGCAGAAATTAATGTCAATGGATGGTATGGACCGGCAATGAATATTCACAGATCTGCATTTTCAGGAAGAAATTATGAGTACTTCTCAGAAGATGCTGTATTGAGTGGAAGACTTGCTGCTCAGGAAGTAAAAGCTGCACAGGAAAAAGGTGTTTATTGTTTCCTGAAACACTTTGCATTAAATGACCAGGAAACAAACAGAAATAATCAGCTTTGCGTCTGGGTAGATGAGCAGGCGGCAAGAGAAGGATATCTGAAAGCATTTGAATATGCTGTAAAAGATGGAAAAGCAACAGCAATTATGTCTGCATTTAACTATATTGGAACCGCATGGGCGGGTGCAAGCAGCAGCCTTTTAAATGATGTTCTGAGATCTGAGTGGGGATTCAGAGGAACAGTTTTAACAGATGCAGCACTTGATGGATATAATTATATTAATGGAGATCAGGAAGTACGAAATGGTGGAGATGCAATATTAAACCCGGATTTTGGCGGAGATACCATTATTCATGATACTGAGAGTGCAACTTCTGTAATTGCAATGAGAAATGCTGCACATAATGTATTGTATACCGTAGTAAACAGTAATGCGTATAGCGAAGAAAACAGTGATGCTTTTGGTCTGATGACATGGGAAAAAATATATTATGGATGCCTGGCGGTTATCTGTATTCTTCTTCTTGGTGCTGAAATAATTACAGTCAGAAGATACCTGAAACGTAAGAAACAGTCTCAGGAATTACAGTAAAACAGGTGATAGTCATGGACAAAAAAATAATAAATTCATGGCAAAACTTTGCCGACAGACATCCCGGAGCCTCAAAATGGATCCGGGAGGGAGGTCTGTTTGTGATCGTCAGTAATCTGATCACGGTACTGAAATATCTGTTGCTGCTGTTCCTGCCGCTGGCATTTGCCGGACTTCCGAAGATTGATTTCGGATTTCCGGGAATTGATATTACATTGTTTGGTGAGACATTTAAATGGAACATTATTGGGTATGATGCACAGCATGGGGGACTTCCTTACTTTTGTGCTTACATGGTAGCCATGGTCCTGGGAGAATGCATCAATTTCCCAATTCAGAGGAACTTCGTTTTCCGAAGCAAGGGAAAAGTTGGATATCAGGCGTTCTGGTATCTGATCGCATTCTGTATCGTGACCTGTATCGTAAATTCCATTAACTGCATCTGGGTCGCAGTAGCAGGAATGTTTGTACCGGACTGGTTGTACAATATCGGAACTACAGTGCTGAATGGCGGTGTATCGATGGTGGTATTCTTCTTCGTGAATAAGATTATTTTCCCGGAAGGAGTTGCTAAGACGTAACAGTACAAGGGATGAAATGACAACAGAATAGGAATATATAATAGAAAGGACTTTCTATGGAGATAAAATCCATGGGAAGTCCTTTTAGTATCGTTCACACACCAATATTCAGTGAGATGTTTTGACATGTATATACCAAAATCCTGAGATGTAATGTTCTTTTAAATTCGTGTTATGTTCTGAAAAATGTTGACAGCTATATCTATCAAGAATAAACTTGATAAAAAGGAGTTTCAGATAAATCAGGAAGAGGAGGGTGACGCACCATGGAACAGGGACTGGATAGATTTATAAAAGCGCAGAAAGCATTTTATAAAGAAGCTCTGGAAGAGATCCGCCAGGGCCAGAAGCAGAGTCACTGGATGTGGTTTATTTTTCCACAGATCATTGGTCTGGGACGAAGTGAAACAGCACAGTATTATTCCATAAAGAACTTACAGGAAGCAAAAGATTTCCTGAATAATGAAGTACTTGGTGCAAACCTGCGTGAGATATCAGAAGCATTGCTTAAGGTAGATTCTAATGATGCCAGAGAAGTCATGGGATGGCCGGATGATATGAAACTGAAATCATGCATGACATTATTCCTGGAAGCAGATCCGCAATGTGAAGTATTTCAGAAAGTTCTGGACAAATTTTTTGATGGTGAAAAAGACCAGAAGACGATAGATATATGTTATAATAACTAAAATTGCCAATTTTTTATGTTGGGGGGTGACACTTATTGAACGTAATGCCAATTTCGGATTTAATTGCGCAGGTATCTCAAATATGTAAAAGAAACGGTGTGCAGAGATTAGATCTTTTTGGGTCTTTTGCAACAGGGACAGCTACACCGACCAGCGATATTGATTTTGTTGTATACGGATGTAGAGATATTCTGCATCTGGAAGAGGAACTGGAAAATATTGATACACTTCGAAAAATTGACATCTTCGAATATGAGAGTATAAATAATAAATTTCTGAAGGAGGATATTGAGAAATATGGAAAGCAAATATATTAATCGCTATCATACTTTTTGCAGCAGCCTGAAGAATCTTGAAAAAAGCCGACACGCTGATCCAAAAGCTGATTTTGTACTGGAAGGTACTGTATTAAATTTCAATCTGACTTTTGATATTTCTTGGAAGGTAATGAAAGATATCCTTATTAAGCAGCTGGGGATTCTGGACTTTGCAATCGGATCACCGAGGGAAACACTGCATCAATCTTTTACCAACAAAATAATTGATGATGATCGTTGGCTTCAGATGCTGCGTGCAAGAAATCAGCTTGCGCATGACTATGATGGTACTTTTGCAGCCGAAAAATTTCAGGATATTATAAATGTCTATTATCCTTTGTTTGAGAAACTGAGAGATAATGTGAAAAAATATTATACCACAGAGTAGATTATATGCAAAAAAATAATGCGTATAAGGGGTGGCATAGAAGCCACCCCTTTATTGATCAGTCATTCAATTTCCAGTTTTCCAGTAATTTCAGCTCAATCTTTGTGCCATCCGGCAGTGAGAACCAGTGGTCATTAATGATGCTGACAGGATAAGCTTTGATTTTTTCCATGATTTCCGGTACAGAATCTACTGCAATAGAAATATGGTCGTAGCCATTTTCGGCAGTAGTATTGATTTCTGTAGCTTCACAGAGCTGGATGCCTTCTCTGAACCAGCATTTACGTTCCGGTTTTTCACCGATTTCACGCCACATATTCATTTCAAAAACATCTTCAAAGAATTTCTGCGCATCTTCATAGGATTTGGTGCGGATAGCCGCATGGTCAATCTTTGCCATAATATTGTGTGCTCCTTTTTCTGAAAGTTCATAGATATTATACTATAGAAAAAAGAATAAGAGATTTTTTACAGACATGCAATAGAAATTGATAAAATTTTCCGTTATAATAGAATAGTTAAACAGAATATTAAGCAAAAATAAACAAGGAGGTCTTCACATGGCTTATTTAGGGGAAAACATTAAGAAACTTGGATTTGGTCTGATGCGTCTGCCGAAGTTAGAGGGCGACGTGATCGATGTAGAGCAGACCAAAAAGATGGTAGACCTGTTTATGGATGCAGGATTTACTTATTTTGATACAGCCTGGGCGTATGCAGGCAGTGAGGATGCAATCCGCCAGGCTCTGGTAGAGCGTTATCCGAGAGAGAAATTCCAGCTTGCCACAAAGAACGCAGCATGGATCAACTGCAAGACAAAAGAAGAAGCAATGGCACAGTTTGATACTTCTCTGAAACAGACAGGAGCAGGATATTTCGATTTTTATCTCTTACATAATCTTGGAGAAGCACGTACCAAATATTTTGATGATTTCGGACTTTGGGACTGGGTACAGGAGAAAAAAGCGCAGGGCCTGATCAAACATGTAGGTTTCTCTTTCCATTCCACACCGGAAGAACTGGACGCAATCCTGAATGCACATCCGGAAATGGAATTTGTACAGCTTCAGATTAACTATGCAGACTGGGAAAATCCGGCAATTCAGTCCAGAGGATGCTATGAAGTAGCACGTAAGCACGGCAAACCTGTTGTAATTATGGAACCTGTAAAAGGTGGTATGCTTGCAACTCCTCCGAAGAGCGTAGAAGAGATTTTGAAAGCAGCAGAACCGGAATCTTCCGCCGCATCCTGGGCAGTTCGTTTTGCTGCAAATCTGGAAGGAGTGATCACAGTTCTGTCCGGCATGAGCAATGTAGAGCAGATGCAGGACAATCTTTCTTACATGAAAGACTTCAACGGCCTGACAGAGAAAGAGCAGGAAACCCTGAACAAAGCACAGGAAGAACTGAAGAAAATCCCGCTGATTCCGTGTACAACCTGTAACTACTGCACAAAAGTCTGTCCAATGGAAATCGGAGTTTCCGGTTCCTTTACAGCAATGAATTATCTGACCTTATACGGAAGCAAAGATCAGGCACTTCATCAGGAAGGATGGCTTGTAGGTGGCCATGGCAGAAAATCCGCAACTGAATGTGTGAAATGCGGTAAGTGTGAAGAAGTATGTCCGCAACATATCAAGATCAGAGATGAACTGGAGAAAGTTGCAGCAGAACTTCTTGGAAAATAATATATAATTGTAAGTTGTATGGAGCCTCCTGAATGAATTTCAGGGGGCTTTTAAAGATATTGTAGATTTGACATTTTTGTTCAAGGTGTTAAAATATTTCTAAATAATTTGGCTCTCAAATGAAATCAATAAGAGTTACAATTGACTGTCAGAGATAAATATTTAACCAAGTCAAGTAAGCCCCTGCCTCAATTGCTAAAGTAATAAATGGTGGGTAGGGACAGGAAACTATATTAAGAAAAAGACGAAAGTGAGAAAAGCTATGGAAGATAATAAAAAGAAAGGGTTTGGCATGGTCCTTGAAGGCGGCGGTATGCGCGGTCTGTACACTGCAGGAGTTCTGGATGAACTGATGGAGCAGGGAATTTATGCAGATTCCACAGTAGGCGTTTCAGCAGGTGCAGTTTTCGGATGCAATTACAAATCCCGTCAGATCGGGCGAACCCTGCGCTACAACACCAGATTCTGCAAAGACGAAAGATACATGGGCTTAAAAAGCTGGCTCAAAACCGGCGATGTATACAGCAGAGATTTTGCATACGGAGAAGTACCGTGGAAACTGGATGTTTTTGACACGGAAACCTATGCAAAATCACCGATGAAGTTCACTGTTGTATGCACAGATCTCGAAACCGGAAAACCTGTATACCACGAATGCAGCAAAGGTGACAAGCTGGATGTAGAATGGATGCGTGCATCTGCATCCATACCGCTGGCAGCTGTACCGGTAGAACTGGATGGAAAATTATATCTGGACGGTGGCATCTCAGATTCCATCCCTGTAAACTGGATGCTTAGACAGGGCTATGAGAAAAATGTAGTGATCTGCACCCGCCATCCGGGTTACAGAAAAGAACATAATAAAATGATGCCTTTGATCCGCCTGAAATTCCGCGACTATCCGGAATTTGTAAGAACCATGGATGAACGACACATTCAGTACAACCGTATGCTGGATAAGATCGCATATCTGGAAAAAGAAGGCAGGATTTTTGTCATCCGCCCGGACAGAGACATCAGTGCAAAAGTCATCGAACGTGATCCTGCGGAACTGAAAAAGATTTATGATGTCGGACGTAGAGTGATGAAAGCAGATATGGAGAAACTGAAAGCATATCTGGCGGAATAGATCAGATATTATATATCAAAATAGAAATGATACATAAATTTTTTAGAAGAAAGATAAATTCGGAGAAACCTGTTTCCGAATTTATCTTTCTTTTTATGTATAACAGTATAAAACAGTTGACAACAGTTATATACTGTTATATACTGTTTACAGATGGAGGAGACACATATGCATATAATAATCAATAATTCATCCATGGTACCTATTTACGAACAGATTATGGATCAGATCAAGACTGCGATCATCAAAGGTGAACTACAGCCGGACACGGTACTGCCGTCCGTCCGCGGCCTGTCAAAGGAGCTGAAGATCAGCGCCCTGACAGTCAAGAAAGCCTACGACAATCTGGAAGAAGAAGGATTTACTGTAACTGTTCATGGAAAAGGAACCTACGTCGCGGCCACAAACAAAGACCTGATGAGAGAAGAACAGCTCAGGGAAGTGGAACATGACCTGGAGCAGGCGATTTCAAAAGGCAGAAGATGTGGACTAAGTAATGAGGAAATCAGAAATCTTTTTGAAATGATCATGGAGGATTAAGAATGCTGAAAATCAGTCATTTAAAGAAGAATTATAAAGACTTTTCACTGGACTGTTCCATGGAAGTACAGCCGGGAATGATCACCGGACTGATCGGGAAAAATGGTTCCGGGAAATCTACCACATTTAAAGCCATACTGGGTCTGATCCGCCCGGATGGAGGCAGAATTGAATTGCTTGGAAAGAAGACTACTACAGACATCGCACCAGAGGTTAAGCAGAAACTGGGAGTTGTATTCGCTGACTCCGGATTTAGTATGTACCTCACTACAACAGGTGTGGCGAACATTTTGGAGAATACTTATCAGAACTTTGACAGGGCAGAATTTCTGGAACAATGCAGCAGATTCCACCTGCCGGAAGATAAGAAGATCAAAGATTTTTCCACAGGAATGAAGGCCAAGTTAAAAGTTCTGGTGGCATTGAGCCATAAGGCAGAACTGCTGATTCTGGATGAGCCGACAGTGGGGCTGGATGTAGTTGCCAGAGATGAAGTACTGACTATGCTGCGGGAATATATGGAGAAGAATGAGAACAGTGCCATTCTGATCAGTTCCCATATATCATCAGACCTGGAGAACCTTTGTGATGATCTTTATATGATACACAATGGAAAGATTATTCTTCATGAGGATACAGATGTGCTCCTTGCAGACTATGCAGTCCTTAAAGTATCTGAAGATGCATATGGAAAGATAGAGAGACAATATATTCTGAAGACAAAGAACGAACCTTACGGGTACAGTTGCCTGACAAACCAGAAACAGTTTTACCTGGAAAATTACCCGAATATCGCAGTTGAGAACGGCAGAATCGATGATCTGATCGTGATGATGGAGGACTAAGGTATGAGAGGATTAGTTGTAAAAGATATTGAGCTGATGAAACAGCAAAAACAGTTTTTTATTTTAGTTCTGGTAATGGGAGTTGTGCTGAATCTGCTGGGAAATTCGTCAAGTGGATTTGCTACGGGATATTTTACGATTATTACGGCGCTCTTTACGGTTACAACAATGAGTTATGATGAATTTGATAACGGAATGGCATTTCTTATGACACTTCCGATAAGCAGAAAAGAGTATGTAAAAGAGAAATATTTTCTTGGAATCGGTCTGACAGGTGTGGCATGGGTAATTGCTGTTGTTCTGGCAATAATCTGTAATTTTACAGCGCACAAAGGCCGTGATATGAGTGACATTCTTGCCGGCGGCACTGCGATGATCTGTATTGCATTTCTGATGCTTGCAGTAATTATTCCCATGAGTATCTATTATGGAGTGGAAAAAGGACGCCAGATAGCGATTGTATTGTGGATTATTCTTATTGCAGTAATCTATGCACTGACTAAAAGTGCAGTCATTTCCGAGAGCATGATCGATGCCTGGCTTGGAGGCACAAATCTTGGAAAAACATTCTTTATCACGGCATTTATCACTGTTATGAGTTATCTGAGCTCCTGGCGGATCAGTGAGCAGTTAATGGAGAAAAAGGAATTTTAAGACCTTGGGATCAGACTTTGCTGTATATATTGTAATATGATATTTTGCGTATATTTTGTGCAGAAAGTGTTGAAAAAATGTATTTTATAATGAAAACTATATCATAAATATACAGTGGAAAATGACAAATATGAAGAACCGGGGAAAGTGGATTCAGTTTGTAAAAATTCAGTTATAATTAACAAATCAGTGTGCTAGAATCAATATCAGCGTAATTGAATAGCTGTTGAGTGAACAGTGTCATATTCAAGTGTTTTGCGTATGATACTGCGAGAGGGAATCAGGTAAAATGCCTGAACGGTTGCGGCCACTGTATACAGAAAAAAACGGATTTCAATATGCCATTGCATAAATTTATGTGGAAAGGCAACCTCTGCCAAGCTGATCCTTGCCGGAATGGCAGTCAGTGCGGTGTGCTCTGCTTTTTCAAATTTTGTTATCTATATCACTAATGATAAATCTGCGGCAACAGAAGTTATGAAATGGAGCATGGGAAGCCTTGCAGGGGCAAGTTGGAGCAGAGTATGGGTAATGCTTCCTGTCACTCTGGTATGTGTGATCATTTTCTGGACACAGTACCGGAATCTCAATCTGATGCTTCTTGGCGATGAGGTGTCCATTACACTGGGAACGGATCTGCACAGGTTGAGAACGTTTTATCTGATCATTGCATCAGTAATGATCGGATTTGCTGTATATTGCGCAGGAGTGATCGGGTTCGTAGGACTGGTAATTCCGCATGTGGTCAGAATCCTTTTTGGAACAGATCACAGAAGATTACTGCCATTAAGTGCACTGCTTGGCGCATCTTTCTTGATCTGGTGCGATGTGGCATGCCGTGTGATCCTGAAGAACTCCGAGATGCCAATCGGTGTGCTGGTATCTATTATCGGTGCTCCATGCTTTATTTATCTGCTTGTGCGGAAATCCTATGGATTTGGAGGTAGTAAGTAATGAAGATCACTACAGAAGACATTCAGGTCGGATTTCACGCCAGACAGATTCTGAAAGGCATTTCCATAGAGTCAAAGGATAAGGAACTGGTAGGGATTATCGGACCAAACGGAAGCGGAAAGTCTACATTATTAAAATGCATCTACCGTATTCTGAAGCCAGACGCAGGCGTTGTCTATCTGGACGGCGAAGAACTCCATTCCATGAGTGTAAAAAGCTCTGCCAGAAAAATGGCAGTTGTGGCACAGCACAATTACTATAACTTTGACTTTACCGTGCGGGAAGTGGTATTGATGGGACGTGCACCTCACAAGAAAACTCTGGAGAGGGACAATGCGAAGGATTATCAGATCGTTGAGGAAGCATTGAAAACAGTACAGATGGAAGCATTTGCAGACCGTACATTCTCCACTCTGTCAGGCGGCGAGCAGCAGAGAGTTATTCTGGCAAGAGCACTTGCACAGCAGACACCTGCGCTGATTCTTGACGAGCCGACCAACCATCTGGACATCACACACCAGATCATGTTAATGGAACTGGTAAAGAAGCTCAATGTAACCGTAATCTCAGCCATCCATGATCTGAACATTGCGGCGGCATACTGCGATAAGATTTATGTATTGAAAGATGGTGTGCTCGAGGGTTATGGAACCCCGCAGGAAGTACTTACTCCGGAACTGATCAAAAGGATTTACCGGGTAGACGCGGAAGTTGTAAATGATAGCCGCGGAAAAATGCATATTTTGTTTTTATAATATAGAACGATTGCAGCAAAATATTGAGATATGACAGGTCAGAGTCAGGGAAATTTTTGACTCTGACCTGTTGCATATGGAGGAAAAAGATGAATAAGATAGGAATTTTAACCTGCATCCATTCTAATAATGTATGTGCCAGAGTCGGATGCCTCTCTGCATTTCAGAACAGAATCGATTTCTTTCAGGATTACCCGGAAGACACTTATCTGGCAGCAATGATGACCTGTAACGGATGCAAAGGAGCCAACCCGACAGAACCCACAGAAGATAAAGGAATCCTGGAAAAAATCGACAGACTGGTCAGTGAAAAGATCAGCACCATCCACGTAGGCGTCTGTCGCCTCCCGGATGGAAAACATGAATGCCCCAGAATGACGCAGATCTGCGATATGATAGAAGAACGCGGAATCAGAGTGATCAGAGGAACACATAAAGAATAAAAAAGTCTACATGCAGTTACTGTTCACAGGTAATATCCCGCGAGGTGTTTTTTGTGAGCGAAGGTCACAGAAAACCCGAGACATACCGCGCGAATTTATGCGATTAGCATAAATTCTGTGCATCGCGAAGCGTGTTACTGGGCACGGAGTGAACAGTAACTACATGCAATTTATAAAATAAAAAGAGTATAAAATGCCTTGAAAATAAAGGAGAGTAATGCTAACATAAGTACAAAGCATATTTCTCTTATATTTCAAGGCATTTTTGCCGTCTGATTATTCTAATCTCATTTCAGAAATCCATGCTTTTAATTCCAATCAATTATGAAAAAGCAGGAGCTGAGAAGTGATAAGGATAGTACAATACGTTCTTTGACTCCTGCACAAAACAGGAGGGACTGACAATGACAAAAAGAAAGAACAAAAAAGTTACTGTGAAAAGAACTCGGTTGAAAGACAACACAGTAACTGCAAACCGCAAGTACAAAGATACCGTATTCCGCATGCTGTTTTCATACATGTCGCTGTATAATGCAATCAATGAAACTGCCTACACCGATGCATCTCAATAAAAAATTGATAGAAGAGTGCAAGACTTTAAGAGAATATGCTCAGTATGTAGATAAAGTGCGCAGATATTCTTGTGAAATGAATCTGAATACGGCCGTAGAGCGTGCAGTAAGCGAGAGTATTCAGGAAGGTATTCTGAAAGAATTTCTGCAAAAGAATAGGGCGGAGATTATCGCTATGAGTATATTTGAGTATAACGAAGAAGAGGAAAAAAGAAAACTCAGGAAAGCGGAGTATGAAGCTGGAATGGCAGAGGGAGTAATGAAAACTAAAAAAGAAACAGCGATTTCATTTGCTGAAATGGGACTGTCCGTGCAGCAGATTGCTCAGGGAATAAAAGAAGAAGAAAAGACTGTACATAAGTGGTTGAACGAAAAAAAGGATATAAAAGCCATATAATGAAAATAATGGAAGATGAGTCCACATTAACTGTAAATGTGGACTCTTTTGGACTAAATGAACACATAAAAACAGAACCCTATTGGATTTATCTATATCAGTATGTTAAAATAATTAGTTGATAAAGAACTTTAACAGATAGAGTGATAAGAAATAATTACTGATTTTATAAAGAAAAAGGAGCTTTTAAATACACTATGGAGAAACTTGTTGTAGGTATCCTTGCGCACGTAGATGCTGGTAAGACTACGTTGTCAGAGGGGATTTTGTATTTGACCGGAAAGATTCGTAAGCTGGGACGGGTGGATCATAAGGATGCATATCTTGACACTTATAACCTGGAACGGGAACGTGGGATTACGATTTTTTCTAAGCAGGCGGAGTTTGAACTGGGAAACAGGGGGATAACTTTGCTGGATACGCCGGGGCATGTGGATTTCTCGGCGGAGATGGAGCGGACGCTGCAGGTTCTGGATTATGCGATTCTTGTGATCAATGGAGCAGATGGTGTGCAAGGACACACTATGACGTTATGGAGACTTCTGGCGAGATACCAGATTCCGACATTTCTGTTTATCAATAAAATGGACCAGGATGGAACGGATAAAGAGAAACTTCTGGCTGAATTAAAGAAGAGATTAAGCGATAATTGTGTTGATTTCACCTGGGAAAATACAAATGAAACAGAAAGTTCAAAGGCACAATTTCTGGAAGACGTTTCCGTCTGCGATGAAGAATTGCTTGAAAAATATCTGGAAACAGAGGAAATATCAACATCAGATATCCGAAAAGTGATCAAGGAACGAAAACTTTTCCCATGTTTCTTCGGCTCTGCGCTGAAAATGACAGGTGTAGAAGAATTTCTCCATGGTCTGGAAAAATACTGTGAGCCCCCGGAATATCCGTCAGAATTTGGTGCGAAAGTATTCAAGATTGCCAGAGATGATCAGGGCAACCGTTTGAGCTATATGAAGATTACCGGTGGAACTCTAAAGGTAAAGGAACTTCTCACAGATACAGAAAAAGCAGACCAGATCCGCATCTATTCCGGTGCGAAATTTGAACTTGCAAAAGAGGCTCCTGCCGGAACCATCTGCGCAGTGACAGGGCTTTCTCAGACACATCCGGGACAGGGATTTGGAATAGAACAGGAATCCGAGATGCCGGTTCTGGAGCCTGTATTAAATTACAGAATTCTGCTTCCGGAAGACTGTGACGTTCACCAGATGCTGAAGAAGCTCAAAGAACTGGAAGAGGAGGAACCTGAGCTTCATATTGTATGGAATGAGCAGCTTGGAGAAATCCATGCCATGTTGATGGGCGAGGTTCAGATCGAGATATTAAAGCATTTGATCTGGGAACGCTTTCACGTAGCAGTAGAATTTGGTACAGGGAATATTGTATATAAAGAAACCATCGCAGAGCCTGTAGAGGGTGTAGGACATTTTGAACCGTTGCGCCATTATGCGGAAGTACACCTGCTTCTGGAACCAGGAGAGCCGGGAAGTGGTCTGCAGTTCTTTACTGCATGCAGTGAAGATGTGCTGGATCGTAACTGGCAGCGACTGATCCTGACTCATCTGGAAGAACGGGATCATCCGGGAGTATTAACTGGTTCTCCGATCACAGATATGCAGATTACGCTGATCACAGGACGTGCTCATCTGAAGCATACAGAAGGTGGAGATTTCAGACAGGCCACATACAGGGCTGTGCGTCAGGGCTTAAAGAAAGCAAAGAGTGTTCTGCTTGAGCCGTATTATGAGTTCAGACTTGAGATTCCGGGAGATATGATCGGACGTGCCATGACTGATATTCAGAAAATGAATGGAACTTTCCGGCAGCCGGAAGCAGATGAGGATGATATGATGGTGCTGAGAGGAAGTGCACCAGTATCTACGATGCGCGATTACCAGACACAGGTTACATCCTATACAAAAGGACGCGGCAGATTGTTCTGTTCGTTAAAAGGATATGCACCATGTCAGAATCAGGATGAAATTGTTGATGAGATCGGATATGATTCTGAACGGGATCTGGATAATCCGACTGGTTCTGTATTCTGTGCTCATGGAGCCGGATTCGTGGTACCGTGGTATGAAGTGGAAGATTATATGCACTTAGAGGGTGTAGATGAATCTGAACTGAGTGGCAGTATATCTGATGGAGAAGGATACGGAACAGGAAACGGAGGAGCCGGCGGTGGATTTTTAGGTGGTTCCGGAACTGCAGGACAGGGAAAAAACAGGAATAGCAGCAATCAGGCAGATTCGGGATATCGTCCACCTAAGAATGCAGGTGTAGGCAGCTATGAAGACGAAGAAGAGCTGAAAGCAATCTTTGAGCGCACATTTGGACCGGTTAAGCGATACAAAGAGCCACAGTTTAAACGGACATTTTCTTCCAGATCCGACAGCGGAAGTTATTACCGCAACAGTTCTTCAGTCAGGAAGAAAGAGAAAGAATATCTTCTTGTAGATGGTTATAATATTATTTATGCATGGGAAGATCTGAAGGAACTGGCAGATGCGAATCTTCATGCAGCACAAACAAAATTAATGGATATTTTGAGCAATTATCAGGGATTTAAGAAATGTACATTGATTCTTGTATTTGATGCATACAAAGTAGAAGGTCATGTGGAGGAAGTGATTACTTATCACAATATTCACGTAGTTTACACCAAAGAAGCCGAAACTGCAGATCAGTATATTGAGAAAACTGTCCATAAGATTGGCCGTGAAAATCAGGTAACAGTAGCTACATCCGATGGACTGGAGCAGATCATTATTATGGGGCAGGGTGCTCACCGTATGTCCGCAAGAGGGCTGCGTGATGAAATAAAAGCTACAGAAAACCAGATTCGTCAGCAATGGCATGAGAAACGTCAGAGCAGTAAGAATTATCTGATTGATAATATTTCTGATGAAATGGCGCAATATATGAAAGAAAAGAGACTTGAAAAGTAAAAAAGGACTGGCTGTTAAGCCAGTCCTTTTTCTTCTAACCAGTCATAAAGTGTTCTCTTACCTGCTTTACGCTGATGTGTCATATGATTGAACTGCAGAATCGCAAGCAGAGTAAATACGATGATCAGTCCGATCAGAACATAAACTGACTGGCGGATACTTGTGCCGCCGGCGATTGTACTTCTGAATGCGTTTACAGTATAAGTAAATGGTACATAAGCGTGGATCTTAGATACAAATTCCGGTGAAATTTCTACCGGATAAGTACCTGCGGAACCTGCAAGCTGGATTACCATGAATACCAGCATAAGGAAACTTCCCACCTTACCAAAGGTAATATTAAAGAAATACATAATGGATGTAAATGCCATTGCTGTCAGGCAGGCGAATAAAACAGTCTTTGCCATTTCTGCAGGTGTAAATCCGTTAAATGCATGAAGCAGAATGATCAGGAAAAGTCCCTGCAGGATTGCTACCGGATAAAGAACGGAAGCCTTGCTTGCCCACCATGCAAATCCTGATTTCAGTTTGCCTTTGTATGTAGTCAGAGGATACATCAGGCAGAATGCCAGTGCACCGACCCAGAGACCAACAGACATCATATACGGTGCCATTGCGTGACCGTTGTTTTCTACAGTGGTGATCTGAGTTTCTTCATCCTCGATCGGAGTTGCGAACATGCTGATTGTCTTATCGCTGGACTTGGTGTTTTTTACCTGGTCTGCACCGTCGCTGAGGCTGGAAGCCAGTGTGGAAGAACCATCCTTTAACTGCTTCATACCATCACCCAGTTCTTTGGAACCATCGTAAAGCTGTGAGGAGCCACTCTGGATCTGGGAAGCACCGTCAGCAAGTTTCTGGGCACCACTGTTTAATGAAGCATTATTGGAGACAAGCTTTGATGTACCGTTTGCAAGAGTTTTGGTACCGTTGCTAAGAGTTTTTGCACCACTTGCAAGAGTTTTTGCACCATCTGCAAGCTGCTGAGTTCCACCTGTAAGAGCTTTATTATTTGATGCAAGTGTGGAGACTCCATTGGTATATTCTCTGATTCCGTCATTAAGTGTGGAAGCACCTTCGGATAACTGAGAAGCACCGGAGGAAATCTGCGGTACAGCGGCGGCAATCTTTGTGCCTGCTGTTTTCAGGTTTGCTGCGCCTTTTGTGAGAGTAGCATTGTTAGCTGTCAATGTCTTGAATCCATCATTTAATGCTTTTACACCTGCGGCTACCTGCGGGAAAGATGCTGTGCTGCCTTCCAGTGTAGTCAGTGCGGAAGAAACAGACTGAGTTCCTGCATTTACTGCCTGTGCGCCGGTATAAAGCTGCTTTACGGCAGCTGTTACAGTACTGAATGTGTTGGTTGAAACATCTGGAATCTGGCTTGCACCTGCATTCATCTGTCTGGCGCCGTCAATCATGCTTTGTGCACCATTGTTTAAAGTGGAAGCACCGTCAGAGAGCTGGCCGGCAACTGTGTTCATTCGTTCAGCTGCTGAACTTAACTCAGAAACTTTGGAAGAAAGTTCAGCGGACATGCTGCTTACAGCACTGTTAATCTGACTGGAATACTGTTCGGTAAAAGAACTATCTACACTTTGCAGATCTGTAACAGAAGAATACAGCGTATCAGAAAGTCCGGCGATAGAATCAGCGGAGATCATGCCGTTCTCATCCGCAGAAGCTGCGGCATTTTCCAGAGCTGCGGCTACATTTTGCATTGCCTGCATTGCTGTCTGGGCAGAAGTAATTTCGCTGTTGGCAGTTCCAAGAGCAGAAGATGTAGCCTGTGCATATTCACCAAGAACAGAACTGATGCTTTCGGCAGCAGAAGAAGCCTGAGAAGCTGCATCCTGAAGACCTGGTACAAGAGTACCGGAAATCTGACTGCTTACCTGGCTGATCGCATCAGACGCGCTGGAGATTCCGGCTGCTGCGGAAGTCATTCCTTCTCCTGCATTTTCCATTCCTGTTTTGGCCTGATTCAGTCCGGTGGTAAGTTTGTTTATTGAATCAGCAGTTGTACTGTCCTGCAAAGCAGATAACTGGGTATAAAGCTGGCCAAGGCCATCTTCAAGCTGCTGAGTTCCATCTTTTAATGCAACAGAAGAATTGCTTCCTTTAGAAACTGCTGTGTTTAACTGCGAAATACCGCTGGATACCTGGCCGAGACTTTCAAGTCCGCTTAACTGTGAAGCACCTTTTGCTAACTGTTCAGCGCCTTTTACGTAAGCGGTTGTTCCATCTGCGAGAGAATTTGCACCGTTAATATACTGAGTGGCTCCGTTTGCAAGGGTTGTTACACCTGCACTCAGGGAATTAATTCCGGATTCCAGAGCACTTGCGCCATCTTTCAGTTTCTCAGAGTTTTCATTGAGCTGTGCGACACCGGAGGTATAACTTATTACACCGTTATTAAGAGTATCGATTCCGTCTGTAAGTTCAGGTACTTTAGCAGTCAGTGTATCTACACCTTCATTCAGCTGCGTTGCACCGTCATTCACCTGTGAGACACCATCAGTGTATTCCTGAATACCTTTAGTAAGGGTTTCAGCGCCATTTGCGAAGGTAAGTGTGCTGGAAGAGAGTTTCTTAAGATTTTTTGTAATGGTCTGGTTTCCTTCGGCAGCGGATTTAATGCCGTCGTTAAGTTCACCGGATCCATCAGCTGCGTCCTGCATACCGTCTCCGACTTTGGCTATCTGGTCAAAAACTGTCTGTGTGTAGGTTTCTGTTACCTGGGTGGCAACTGCATCTTTGATCTTCAGCAGTGCAGTTTCACTTAACTTAGATGCGATATAGTTGGTTCCTGGGTTGGTTTCATATTTCAGCTCCATTTTCTTAGGTTCATCGTCCATAAGTGTGGCAGCATTTGCGGAAAAGTCTTCCGGAATAGTAATTACCATATAGTAAGTACCGTTTTTAAGGCCTTCCTCTGCTGTACGGCTGTCTACGAAGTTAAATGCCATAGAATCATTTTCACGTAATTCTTCGGCCATGTCCTTTCCAACACTTAGTGTTGTGCCATCATAGTCTACCGGTTTGTCTTCATTGACAACCGCAACAGGAAGATGGTCAACGCTTCCGTATGGATCCCACATGGATTTCAGAAACAGTCCTGCGTAAATGATCGGGATTGCGATAATTGCAATTACCACAACGAACATGATCTTATTATGCAGTAGATTTTTCCATTCGTTTTTGATCATACCTTATCCCTTTCTTTCTCTATATGTAGTTGTAATGTTACCATTCAGCAGATAATAATCAAAAGATACTGAATGATGTGTTCATGCTGATAGACAGCAGATCAAGTAATCAAACCAAAATCGATTAATAGTTATTGAAACTATTAATCGACAAGATATTGATTTTCTTCATGAGCGGTATTATACTAAAACCAGAAATAAGATACAACCATTAAATTAGCTATTTGACGTATAGTAATGGACAAATTTAAATAAAATGTCTATTTTTATGGAGAATCTACATTTTGTATAAAATATATAAAAATCAATATATAAAATTGGTTATATTTTCCTGATAAAGTACAGACCAGCAACAGGAAGCAGAGTTATTTACAGAAAGCGGGGGAAAGGATAATGGCAGAGAAGGTAGACAGAAGAGTACGAAAAACCAAAGCGCAGCTTAGAGCAGGGCTTGCACGTCTGATGCAGAAGAAGAGCATCAAGGAAATTACAGTAAAGGAACTGGTAGATGAGGTAGATATTAACAGGTCTACATTTTATCTTCATTACAGTGATATTTATCAGATGCTGGAAAGTGTGGAGAATGAGCTGATGGATGAGATTACACATGTAATAGAGGAATATTCGCTGGATTCCGTGGAGAATGGTAATTCATATCCGCTGATCGAGCGTATTTTCACGATTCTTGATAATAATAAGGATATTTGTACTGCGCTGATGGGAAGTAATGGAGATATGGTGTTCTTAAGCAGAATCGAGAAGATGGTAGCAGAGACTGTTCTGAGGCAGCTTTCAGGAAAATTTGCAGCAGATAACCGTGATGTAGAATATGCGTATGCATTTTGCCTGAATGGGTGTGTAGGAATGATTAAGGCCTGGCTTTCTTCTGAGAATCAGGAATCAACGAAACATATGGCAGAGCTGACTTACAGAATGATTGAGAATACCACACACAACTTTCTCAGGCAGATGTCCGGGATTTGACAAAAGGTTGCCGGTCTGATATGGTTAATCCAATGCAAGACAGTTAGTGATAAAAGATAGATTATATGAAAAACTGAGTTACTGAGAGCAGAGTGATCAGTAAAATATTTCCGAAACAGCAAAAAGGGAGATGCAGCAATGAAAGAAAAGCTTACACAGAAAGATGTTGAGAAAATCCAGCAGGAAATCGACCACCGCAAGCTGGTTGTACGAAAAGAGGCAATCGAGGCTGTAAAGGAGGCAAGAGCACAGGGAGACCTGAGTGAGAATTTCGAATATTATGCAGCCAAGAAACATAAGAATCAGAATGAAAGCCGTATCCGTTACCTTGAGAATATGCTGAAGACAGCAACTATCGTATCCGATGATTCAAAAGAGGACGAGGTTGGAATGGATGATATTGTAGAGGTATATTTTGAAGAGGATGACGAAATCGAGAAATATAAACTGGTGACTTCTATCAGGGGAAATTCAATGGAAAACCGCATCAGCATTGAATCTCCGATCGGTATGGCGTTAAAAGGTCATAAAGTTGGGGACAGAGTAGAAGTAAAAGTAAATGATAACTACAGCTATTTCCTCGAAATCCGCTCCATTGATAAGACCGGATCTGAGGATGAGGAAATTCGCGGATTTTAACCAAATCAAGTAAGTCCCCTGCTTCAATTGCGGATATCCGTTTGACGCGGAGCAGATCACGGATGAGTTATTGGCTTGAATAAGAATTATTATTAAGAACTATTGCATAGGAACAAATCTGATGCAGTAGTTCTTTTTGGTATTACGGGAAATTATGTTACTGAAGCGATCCGTCACAGACAGGAGAGCTGGTTTTATGTAAAAAATTTTACATGGATTTAACATTCCCATGGGGATGATTTTACAAAACATGGTTATTATGAAGAAAAGGTCAGAGGAATGTAAAAAAAGTATGAATACAGGTGCTGATCTTATACAACAGAGTTTTACTAAAGTAAACAAGAAACAGGTATACATTTGAAAAAGGAAAAGGAGAATAACCATGGATTTTTTTAGCATATTAACATTGATCGGAGGTCTGGCGCTGTTTCTGTATGGAATGAATGCTATGGGAGACGGTCTTGCAAAGGTTTCCGGCGGTAAGCTTGAGAAGATTCTTGAAAACCTTACCTCAAGCCCGATTAAAGCAGTTTTGTTAGGTGCAGCAGTGACAGGCGTGATCCAGTCGTCTTCGGCTACCACAGTTATGGTAGTAGGATTTGTAAACTCTGGAATTATGAAACTGTCTCAGGCGGTAGGTGTGATCATGGGTGCCAATATCGGTACCACAGTGACTTCCTGGATCTTGAGTCTGACAGGAATCCAGAGCGATAATTTTATTATCCGTTTATTTAAACCAACATCTTTTTCACCGATCCTTGCGATCATTGGTGTTGTTTTTATCTTATTTATTAATGATTCAAAGAAGAAAGATGTTGGAACGATCTTTATCGGATTTGCAATTCTGATGTATGGAATGGATATGATGAGCTCATCAGTAAAGCCACTTGCAGAAGTTCCTGCATTTACAAATCTTCTGCTGAAATTTTCCAATCCGTTACTGGGAGTTCTGGCAGGCGCACTTCTTACAGCAGTGATCCAGTCCTCATCAGCATCTGTTGGTATTCTGCAGGCACTTTGTCTCACCGGTGCGGTACCATTCAGTGCAGCAATTCCAATTATCATGGGACAGAACATCGGAACTTGTATTACGGCAATTATTTCAGCAATTGGAGCAAAGAAAAACGCTAAACGTGCCGCAGCAGTACATCTCTATTTTAATATGATCGGTACTGTGATCTTTATGACAGTATTTTATATTGTAAATGCACTGGTTGGATTTTCATTCTTCCATCAGTCAGCAACTCCTGCCGGAATCGCTATCATCCACAGTGTATTTAATATTACAGCAACTCTCATTCTGCTTCCTTTCTCAAAAGGACTGGAGAAACTTGCCTGTCTCACAATCAGGGACAAGAAAGAAGATATTGCTGTTTCCGCAGAAGACAGAGAGTTTATGATCCTGGAGCCTCGTTTTCTGGAGAAACCGGCATTTGCAGTAGAGCAGAGCCGCAATGCAGCCAGAAAAATGGCGGAGGAATCCCACAATGCACTGTTTACAGCCTTGAAATTGGTGGATAAATATAGTGAAGAGGATGTAGAACGTGTGGAAAACATGGAAGCAAAGGTTGACCGTTATGAAGATGAACTGGGAACTTATCTGGTAAAGCTAAGTCACAAAGACATTTCAGAAGCAGACAGTCACAGTCTTTCTATTATGCTCCATTGCATTGGAGATTTTGAAAGAATTTCAGATCATGCGGTAAATATCAAGGAATCAGCAGAAGAACTTCACAAAAAAGGTTTGAAGTTTTCTCCGAATGCAAAGAAAGATCTGGAGGTACTTGGCCGTGCTGTAGAGGAAATTGTAAATACAGCATATGGGGTTTTTGACAAACAGGATATGAAGCTCGCAGAAAAGATCGAGCCTCTTGAGGAAGTGGTGGATGAGCTTTCAAAAGAAGTGAAACGCCGTCATATACAGAGGCTGAGGAGCGGGGAATGTACCATTGAGATGGGATTTATCCTTACAGATATCACAACATGCCTGGAACGAGTGGCTGATCATTGTTCAAACATTGGGGTCTGTGTTACACAGGTCAATGAAGATCTGTATGACACTCACAGCCATTTGAATACTGTAAAAACTCATCCGGACGAATCTTTCTATCGGGAACTGGAAGATGCGAGAATAAAATACCAGCTTTCATAAAGAAAGCCGTATGAATGGAAAATCCGGACACTTCGGAATATTCTTATGGGATATTTTCGAAAAACTGGCCGGATTTTTCACTTTATAAAAGGGGAGCAGATGCAGGTTACATACTTGTGTAAGAATATAAAAATAAGTATACTGAAAAAAAGATAAAACAAAGGGGAGGGTGAAACAATGATTTACTGTGTAGAGGATGAACGTAATATCAGGGAACTTCTGATCTATACATTGGAAACAACCGGTTTTAAAGCCAGAGGATTTGTCAATGGCGAGGAACTGATGAAGGCGCTGAAAGAAGAGATACCTGAGCTGATTCTGCTGGATATCATGCTTCCGGGAGATGACGGATATACGATTCTGGAGAAACTTAAGAGTATGTCTACAGCAAAGAATATTCCGGTGATCATGGTCACAGCAAAGGAAGCAGAGTTTGATAAAGTAAAAGGTCTGGAGAGCGGAGCGGATGATTATATCACCAAACCTTTTGGGATGATGGAATTTATTGCCAGAGTAAAGGCGGTTCTCAGACGAAGCGCACGCCAGAACGAAGACAAGGAACTGCATTATGAGGAACTTTATCTGAATGTGGGCCGTCATGAAGTACGTTATCGGGAAGAAAAAATCGAACTTACCAGAAAAGAGTTTGAACTTCTGCAATATCTGATGGAAAATAAAGGTCTGGTTATGACAAGAAATCAGATTCTCTGTCACGTATGGGGATATGATTTTGACGGAGAGACCAGAACCGTAGATGTACATGTAAGAACTCTGCGCCAGAAGCTTGGTGAGGCAGGAAGCCTGATTGAAACTGTACGTGGAGTGGGTTATAGAATCGGAGCATAAGAATGAAACAGAGAATATTCAGTCATACCAGTTTACTCATTATTTTATCTGTTATACTCACATTTCTGGCAGCAGGAACGGTTATGTATAACAGATACGATATTTATATGAAACAGGGAGTAAGAGACGAAGCAGCATATATCAAAACAGGACTGGAAGAGGATGGGGAAGAATTCCTTACAACGAGAATCGGAAATGCGACAAGCAGCCGTATTACTCTTCTGGGAGAAGATGGAAAAGTGCTGTTTGACAGTATTGAGAATCCTGCAGAGATGGAAAATCACAGCAACAGACCGGAATTTATTGAAGCGCAGAAAAAAGGATATAGTGAGATGGTCCGGTATTCAGATACTTTATCGAAGCAGACATTT
Source organism: uncultured Blautia sp. (assembly GCA_905209435.1). The sequence continues at coordinate 31,397 of CAJLTE010000006.1, forward strand.
TATTATGCGCTCAGTCTGAAAAATGGACAGGTGCTTCGTGTAGCGAAGACTACAGACAGTCTTCTTATGACAGTGGCCTCCAGTTTCCTGCTGTTGGGAGTGTTAGTCTGCATCATTCTGGTAATTGAGATATTTCTGGTGCAGAAGCAGACACAGAAACTGATCGAGCCTATTAACCAGATTAATCTGGAGCAGCCGCTGGATTATGTATGTTATGAAGAATTGCGGCCGCTGCTTTTCAGATTGGATCAGCAGAACCGTCAGATTAAGAAACAGCTTGAGGATCTGAAAAATGCGGAGAGTGTACGGAAGGAATTTACCGCAAATGTATCTCATGAATTGAAAACACCGCTTATGTCAATTTCCGGTTATGCGGAACTTATGATGAATGGAATGGTTCCTTCTGACAAAGTACAGGATTTTTCCGGCAGAATCTATCATGAATCTGTAAGGCTCTCTAATCTGGTGGCAGATATTATTCAACTTTCCAGGCTGGATGAAAAGAATGGAGAATCCATGTTTGAAACTGTTGATATCGAAGAACTTGGTCAGGATGTGATCAACAATCTGCAGGAGCGTGCTGCAAAGAAAAAGATCGAACTGGAATATAAAGGAAGTGATGCACAGGTTCAGGGTGTACGCCATGTACTGTATGAAATGCTTTACAATATTACAGACAATGCGATCCGTTATACACCAGAGGGCGGAGAGGTCAGAGTCTTTGTGGGAAAATTTAACGGAAAACCATTTTTCCGTGTGGAAGATAACGGAATTGGCATCCCGGAGAACGAACAGCAGAGAATTTTTGAACGTTTTTACAGAGTGGATAAAAGTCACTCACGGGAAACCGGCGGTACAGGTCTGGGACTTTCTATTGTGAAGCACGGAGCAGTCTTACACCATGCAAAAATCCTGCTGGACAGTGAACCTGGAAAAGGAACAAAAATGGAAATACTGTTTAAAAACTGAAAGAAAAAAACCATAATTTTAGGGATTGACAGACAAGTGATTATTAGAGAAAATAAAGTCAGAAAGTTATCCTGTAAAAGCAGATATGCACAGGCGTATCTGGAATTTTGAGACAAATATAGAAGCATCTGAATGAAGTATATGTGAACAGGTTGGACAGACAATGGAGGAAGAAGTTCAGTATGAAAAATTGGAAAAGTATTACGGCCGGCGTAAGCTGTTTATCAATGCTGCTCACAGCAGGGATGTCCACAACATCTGCAGCAGAGATTACAGAAATTCCGGAACAGAGCATTGTATACTGGTCCATGTGGGAGGAAAATGAACCACAGGCAGATGTGATCAAGGAAGCAGCTGAGGACTATGAAGCAGCAACTGGTATTTCTGTAGAGATTGAGTGGAAAGGCAGAGAAATTCAGTCTCTGATCGAACCCGCACTGGATGCAGGTGAACAGATCGACCTTTTTGATGACGACTATCAGAGGATGGTGCAGGAACATAAGGAATATCTGGCAGAACTGAAGAAGATGGCGGACACTGTAGACTACGAGAACCACATTATGCCGGTACTGTTGGAACAGGTGAAGAACTGGGGAAACGGAGAACTGCTTGCTATGCCTTACCAGCCTTATATCACAGGAGTCTGGTATAACAAGGATTTGTGGGAGGAAGCAGGTCTTGCTGAACAGGATATACCAGATACCTGGGAAAAATTACTCAGGGTGTGCCGCAAGATTAAGAACAGTGACAGTGGTTTAAGTGCTATGACCTGCGACGAACAGTATGTAAATTTGCTGTATGGCTACCAGCTTGCAAGATACCTGGGACAGGAAAAAGTTCAGCAGATGATCCATAACTGCAGCTGGTCTCAGATTTCAGAGGCGAAAAAGGCAGCAGAAGATATCAGAACGTTGTTTTTTGCCGGCTACATGAGTAAAAGTGCACCGGCAGAGCATCCGGAAGGGCAGGATGAAGTCGGAGATGGAGAAGCAGTCATGGTTTTGCAGGGATCCTGGACTCCGAATGAAGTGACAGAAGATACAGGTTCTGATGATACATGGGGATTCTTTCCGTGGCCTGCGGTCAAAGACGGAACAGATGGCACAGAAGGGATTATGGTAGGTGCGCAGGGATTTGGCATAACAAAAGATTCTCAGATGAAGCAGGAAGCCTTTGATTTTGCCTATTCTGTGTGTACCGGTGAAACAGATATGAAAATGACGGATGCAGTAAATTCTATCCCTGCAGATGCAGATAATACCCAGTGGCCGGAAATGCTGTCTGATGCGGCTTCTTACATGGAGAATATGTCGAAACCTTATATGTGGGCTGCAGGACTGGAAGCAGATCTGGATTACAAAGATCAGATACAGACAGAACTTTTAAAGCTTACAAAATTAGAAGAAACACCGGATGAATTTATAGAAAATCTCAGTAATATGGATTAGAAAGTCTGCTCAGACAAGTTATAAGATGTTTTTAAGTATCAGCGCTCTCGTTCAGAGAGCGCTTTTATTGATGTTATATATTCCGTAGGAGTCATCCCAGAAATTTTTTTAAATTGTCTGGAGAAGTAATGAATGGAAGAATATCCCAGAAATTCTGAAATCTGAGTGAAATTCATCTGGTTTTCACGGATCAGTTGTCTGGCATATGCAATCTTTAAACGGGAAAAGAATTCCATAGTTCCGCATTGATGCTGTTCCTGAAACATTTTCTGCAGCTGGGACCGGCCGATCATATTGTCATGACACAGATCATAAAGAGTGATATTTTCCCGGATATGATCTTCCATGTAAGCGATGACCCTTTTATATACAGCGGAATTATTTTTAAGATTAACAAATTTACTGATAGGTACAGTCATCGGGGGTGAAGAGTTTCTACGGATCATGTAGATCAGCATTTGCTGAAGATAAAGACGGATCAGCTGCTGTGAGCCAAACATGAAATCTTCTTTCTTTTCCATTTTTTCTGTGTAAGGATTGTCCAGCGGAGTTGCAATACAGCGCCGTGCCTCGGCAACCAGCATTCCCATAAGATTTCTTTCGGAATCAGAAAGTTTCAGCAGCTTCTCTTCAAAAAATTTCATACATGGAGAATCACATTCAAAAGAAACCACCACAATGTTCGGAGCAGTATTTCCGATAGCAGTCAGGTTGTGAAATTCATTTGGTTTATGAAAGATAATCTGTCCGCTGGTCAGATGGTAAGTTCCATTATCTGTCTGTATTTCTGCCTTTCCTTTATCTACACATTGAAATTCCCAGAAATCATGACGCTCTCCTGCGAAATGAAAATCACTTCTGTATTCAAAATAATGGATTGTATAAATTCGTTCAATATGAATATCTTCATCCAGATACATACTTTCAAACGCCATGAATGTATCGCTTCCCTTCTGTCATGATCTTTAATAAAAAAATTTTGACTCTAACATCTTAATGTTTATGCAATATAAGAAATGATTGCTTTGTACAAGTATACAACAAAAAAGAATGAAAAACCAGTTGGAAATGAATTTTTGTACAAAAGAAATGGACGTTTATGCAAATACTATTTGTGCAAAAATGATAAAATAATAACTACTAAATGAAATAATTGTTGAAAATCAACAAAAGAGAAAAGAGCGAAAAAAGAAAAAGACAAAATGTCAAAACCGACAAAGGAGGAAAAAGGTTATGGGTATGAAGAAAAAGATGCTTAGTGCAACATTATGTGCAGTTATGGTTGGTTCACTTGCAGCACCGGCTTTCACTGTTCAGGCAGATGATGACACATTAGTTTACTGGTCTATGTGGGAAGCTACAGAACCACAGGGACAGGTAATTCAGGAAGCAGTTGATGCATATACAGAGCAGACCGGAGTAAAGGTAGATCTTCAGTTTAAGGGACGTACCGGAAACCGTGAAGCACTTCAGCCTGCACTGGATGGTGGCACACAGATCGACATTTTTGACGAAGATATTGACCGTGTAAATGGAATGTATGGCAAATATCTGCTGGATCTGGAAGACCTTGCAAAAGAGAATGATTATGAAGCAACTGCAAATGCAGGTCTGATCGCAGCATGCCGTGACGCTGGCGGCGGCACATTAAAGACAATTCCATATCAGCCAAACGTATTTGCTTTCTTCTATAACAAAGATCTGTTTGAGCAGGCAGGAATCACAGAAGAACCGAAGACATGGGATGAATTCAAAGATGTATGCCAGAAATTAAAAGATGCAGGAATCACACCAATGACTATGGATGATGCCTATGCAACATGTGTGATCGGATATCATCTTGCAAGACTGGTTGGCGAAGATAAAGTAAAAGAGATCGTAACTGAAGGTGAATGGGATGATCCTGCAGTTCTTCAGATGGCACAGGATATCGAAGAACTTGCATCTAACGGATATTATTCAGAGATGGTTGGTTCCAACGTATGGCCTGCAGGTCAGAACACAGAGCTTGCACTTGGAACAGCTGCAATGTATCTGAATGGCTCCTGGTTACCAAACGAAGTAAAAGAGATGGCAGGTCCTGACTTCCACTGGGGATGCTTCGCATATCCGGCACTTACAGACGGAGCAAACGGAATCGAAACAAACAACTTTGGTGCACAGGTATTTGGTATTAACAAAGATACAAAACTTGCAAAAGAAGCATTTGATCTGATCACATTCATTACAAAAGGTGAATATGACCAGAAGCTTGCAGAAGAATCTGTAGGTATTCCATCTGACACTACAAACACAGAATGGCCGGAAATGGTTGCATGCGCAAAACCTGTTATCGAGCAGAGCACAAACCGTTTCACATGGGCATGCGGTGTAGAATCTAACGTAGACATGACTCCGGTTATCAAAGAGAACTTTATCAAATTAATGGCTGGCTCTATTACTGCAGATGAATTTGTTTCCGCTATGCAGGATGCAGCGAAATAAATAAAGAATTTATAGAGATGGTGGCATCGTATCTACGCTGCCGCCATCTTTCTTTATGAATATCTAGGATGCAGTGTGCCAGTGGCACACGTTTTGCAACGACCGTAGTGGGACGAAGATGCGGGAGCGAAGCGTAGCAATCCGTAGATATGGTATTACTTACAAAGGAGGTATTTTCTTGAAGAAGAATAAAACGATGATCGTTGTATTTCTGACTCCGGCAGTTCTGCTGTTTCTGGGAATCTTTCTTTATCCGATTATCAGAACAGTCATCATGAGCTTTTTCAAGATTGACGGAGTTACAGATTCCATGGATTTATGGAAATTTGTAGGTTTTGGAAATTATACAAAACTGATAAATACCAGCCTGTTCAGAACATCATTTTTTAATCTGTTCCGTATCTGGCTGGTTGGAGGCCTGGTGGTAATGAGTCTGTCTCTTTTATTTGCAGTTATTCTTACCAGTGGGATCAGAGGAAAGAAATTTTTCCGTGCCATTATTTATATGCCGAATATTGTCAGTGCAGTAGCGCTTGCAACCATGTGGCTGCAGTATGTGTTCAGTCCAAGATATGGTCTGTTGAAAGATTCCTTTACAGCACTTCATCTGGATAATCTGGCAAAGATTCAGTTCCTGGATAATGACCATAAATTCTGGGCATTACTGTTTGCCTACTGTTTCGGGATGGTAGGATACCATATGCTGATCTGGCTCAGCGGTATTGAGCGTATCAGTCCGGAATATTATGAAGCAGCAACTATTGACGGAGCTACCAAACCAGCACAGTTTCGCTATATGACTCTTCCTCTGTTAAAAGGAGTGTTTAAAACAAATATCACGATGTGGTCCGTAAGCAGTGTGGGATTTTTTGTATGGTCACAGCTTTTCTCTACAGTAACTGCAGACACACAGACAATTACGCCTTATGTTTATATGTACATGCAGATTTTTGGCGGCGGTAATACAGTTACAGAACGAAATGCAGGTCTGGGAGCTGCTATTGGTGTACTGCTTAGTATTTGTGTTGTGATCGTATTTACAGTATGTAACAAAATGATTAAAGATGATGATCTGGAATTCTAAGGAGGGATGAAAAATGGCAAAAGAAAAAGAGGCACGAAGACCCTTTAATCTGAAAAAAGAAATCAAACTCCTGCCAGGATATATCATCCTGCTTATCTGGGTGATCTTTACCATCGCACTTCTTGGATGGGTATTTGGAGCAAGTTTTTCCACAACAGCAGAAATATTCCAGGGAAAGGCTCTGAAGTTTGAATCAGGACTGCATTTTGAAAATTATGCAAAGGCATGGAACGGTGCCGGTGTTGCGGGATTTTTCGGAAATTCTCTGATCTATTCCGTGATTTCCTGTACGATTCTGATCCTGGTGTGTGCACCAGCAGCTTACGTATTGTCCAGATTTGATTTTATTGCAAATAAATTTATACAGACCAGTTTTGTATCTGCTATGGGCGTTCCGGCAATCATGGTTGTACTCCCGCTGTTCAGCATCATTTCCGGTATGGGAATCCTGAATAACGTGGCAGCCGGAAGGACTGTTCTGATCATTTTGTATGTAGGAATCAATGTACCGTATACGACGATTTTTCTGCTCACTTTTTTCAGTAATATCTCCAGAACTTATGAGGAAGCAGCAGCTATTGACGGATGCCCTCCGATGAGAACGTTCTGGAAAATCATGTTCCCGATGGCACAGTCAGGAATTGTGACAGTAACGATTTTTAACTTTATTAATATATGGAATGAATATTTTCTGTCACTGATTTTTGCAAGTTCTGATAAACTGAAACCTGTTGCACCCGGACTTTACGGAATGATTAACTCTATGAAATATACAGGTGACTGGGCGGGAATGTTTGCAGCGGTAATTATTGTATTCCTGCCGACATTTGTTCTGTATATTTTCCTGTCAGAAAAAATTATTGGCGGTGTTACTGGTGGTATCAAGGGATGATGACGGGAAATTGGCAAATATTAAGGTGTGTCGCGGAGAACACTTTTTTGACCCTGAAATCATAGTATGATAAGATAAATGTAAAACGTTACCATGCAGGAAAGCAAAGATTTGCAATCTGGCGGACAAGTGTTCCGCAAATAGCAGCTGCAGGAGAACGAAAAACATTTAAAGAAAAGAGGATTAATATTATGAATAAACCAGTATTAGTAGTTATGGCAGCAGGAATGGGAAGTCGTTACGGCGGTCTGAAACAGATTGATCCGGTGGATAAAGAGGGACATATCATTATGGATTTCTCCATTTATGATGCAGTAAAAGCAGGATTTCAGAAAGTAATTTTCATTATCAAAAAAGAAAACGAAGCTGATTTCAGAAGTGCGATTGGTGATCGTCTCAGCAATCAGCTCGAAGTTTCTTATGTATTCCAGGATCTCCATAACATTCCGGCAGGCTATGAAGTACCGGATGGACGTGTGAAACCATGGGGAACTGGACATGCAGTATTAAGCTGCATCGATGAGATTGACGGTCCATTCGTTGTTATCAATGCAGATGATTATTACGGAAGCCACGCATTTAAGATGGCGTATGATTACCTTACAGAAAATGAAGATACAGCAGATCTTTATAAATATATGATGGTTGGATACAAACTGGAAAATACACTGACAGAGAACGGTCATGTAGCAAGAGGTGTATGCGTGACAGACGAAGAGGGTCATCTTCTGAAAATCAATGAGCGTACACATATTGAAAAGCATGACGGCGGAACTGCTTATACAGAAGACGACGGAAAAACATGGACTATGCTTCCGGAGGGCAGCACTGTTTCCATGAACATGTGGGGATTCTCAGCAAGCATCCTTAAGGAATTAAAAGACAGATTCCCGAAATTCCTGGATGAGAATCTGAAAGTAAACCCGTTGAAATGCGAATATTTCCTGCCATTTGTAGTAGATGAACTTCTCTGTGAGAAGAAAGCAACTGTAAAAGTTCTGAAATCTATGGATAAATGGTATGGCGTAACCTACAAAGAAGATAAACCTGTGGTAGTAGCTGCCATTCAGAAATTAAAAGATGGAGGGCTGTATCCACAGAAATTATGGGAGGAATAATTGAGTGGAAATTAACCGGGAGATAAAGAATATCACCAGCGCGTTTGTTCTGGAAGATAATTTGACAGAATGTGTCCCTTATGGAAGCGGGCATATTAATGATACTTATCGTCTGACTTACGATACAGGCAAACATTATATTCTTCAGAAAATGAATAAGAGTATTTTTACAAAGCCTGTAGAACTGATGGAGAATGTCAGCGGGGTCACAGCATGGCTGAAGAAAAAAATTCAGGAGAACGGCGGAGACGTAGAGAGAGAAACTCTGAATCTTGTGATGACCAGAGATGGATTTCCTTATTATGTAGATCAGGAGGGAGAGTATTGGAGAGTTTATCTGTTTATAGAGAATGCGACCTGTTATGATATGGTAAAAGATGAGAATGACTTTTACCAGAGTGCGCTAGCTTTTGGAAATTTTCAGAGATTGCTGGCAGATTATCCAGCAGAAACTCTTCATGAGACTATCGTGAACTTCCACAATACAGTGGACAGACTGGATAAGTTTAAAGATGCTGTGGAGAAAGATGTATGTCACAGAGCAGCAGATGTGGAAAAAGAAATTCAGTTTGTACTGGATCGTACAGAACTGGCACATGTCCTGTGTGACATGCAGGAGCAGGGAAAATTACCGCTTCGTGTTACACATAATGATACAAAACTGAATAACATTATGATCGATAATGTTACGGGAAAAGCTATCTGTGTCATTGACCTTGATACAGTAATGCCGGGACTCTCTGTAAATGATTTTGGTGATTCTATCCGCTTTGGTGCAAGCACCGGAGCTGAGGATGAGAAAGATCTGACAAAAGTGTCCTGTGATCTTCACCTGTATGAAGTCTATGTCAAAGGTTTTATAGAGGGATGCGGCGGTGCGCTGACAGAGACAGAACTGGATATGCTTCCGATGGGGGCAATCCTTATGACCTTTGAATGTGGAATGCGTTTCCTTGCCGATTATCTGGAGGGGGATCATTACTTCAAGATCCACAGAGAGGGACATAATCTGGATCGCTGCAGAACACAGTTCAAACTGGTAAAAGATATGGAAGAAAAACTTTCCCGGATGAAAGAAATTGTAAATAAGTATAAATAACCGTACATGTCCATGGAGACTTGCTTTTATGAACTGATTCGGATAGATTATCCTGTGGGGATATGAGGAAAATCATATTTTTGCAGGATTTTTCTATATCATAGGAGATTACTCCGTAATGTTCCTTTGATATAAAAAGCTCTCCATACAATATAGAGAAAATGTATTTTACAGCTTACCATACATGAGGTTATAGAATACAGACGTGAAATTTGGCAGATATGCAGCAGGATATCCGCAGAATTTTACAGATTACACTCAGAATTATCAAGGATATTTCTGATGTCGTGGACTAATATATGTATTGTTGAAAGAGAAAAAATAATAGAAATTGCAGAAAACAGGTATTGTGGCAAGGTAGTGACGCAGATAATATTAGGAAATTTGAAAAAATATGCGTCGCGGAATTTTACCAAAATCAAGCAAAGAAAAATGATAGATTAAATGATTCAGCTGGTTGTTGGTAAAAGAATTTTTTGCTCACAAAACTATGAAAACAGCAGGCAGACAGGTTAGGAGGAATTATTATGGCAATTTTAGTTACAGGCGGAGCAGGCTATATTGGAAGCCATACAGTTGTAGAATTGCAGAACGCAGGATATGATGTTGTAGTTCTGGATAACTTAAGCAATGCAAGTGAGAAATCTCTGGACAGAGTTTCCAAGATCACAGGCAAACCAGTGAAATTCTACAAAGCAGATATCCTGGACCGTGATGCTTTAAATGAAATTTTTGATAAAGAAGACATTGATTCCTGCATTCATTTCGCAGGTCTGAAAGCAGTAGGAGAATCTGTTGTCAAACCTTGGGAATATTATGAGAACAACATTGCAGGAACATTAACACTGGTAGATGTTATGAGAAAACATAATGTAAAGAACATTATCTTTTCTTCATCCGCAACTGTATACGGAGATCCGGCTATCATCCCGATCACAGAAGAGTGCCCGAAAGGACAGTGCACAAATCCATACGGATGGACAAAATCTATGCTGGAGCAGATCCTGACAGACATCCAGAAGGCTGATCCGGAATGGAACGTAGTTCTTCTTCGTTACTTCAACCCGATCGGTGCTCATAAGAGCGGAACGATCGGAGAGAATCCAAACGGTATCCCGAATAACCTGATGCCATACATCACACAGGTTGCAGTTGGTAAATTGAAAGAACTTGGCGTATTCGGAAATGATTACGATACTCCGGACGGAACAGGTGTAAGAGATTACATCCACGTAGTTGACCTTGCAAAAGGACATGTAAAAGCCCTCAAGAAAATCGAAGACAACTCCGGATTAAGCATTTACAATCTTGGTACAGGAAAAGGTTACAGCGTTCTTGACATCGTAAAGAACTTTGAAGCAGCTACAGGCGTTAAGATTCCATACGTGATCAAACCACGTCGTGCAGGTGACATCGCAACATGCTATTCTGATGCTTCCAAGGCAGAAAGAGAACTTGGCTGGAAAGCAGAAAACGGCATCAAAGAAATGTGTGCTGACTCCTGGAGATGGCAGTCCAATAACCCGAATGGTTATGATGATTAATTAATACAGAATACAAATATCCCCCACACATGTGAAAAATGCTCATGTGTGGGGGATATTTTAAATTTACTGATAGGATTGTCAGTATATTTTTTACTGGTTATAATAGATAAAAACACTATGTTGTTATCTAAAGAAAGGACAGGATACACATGAAAGTAGCAGCAATCCAGATGCCCACAGTAAAAGATAAAATGCAGAATATCCGCACCGCAGGCACTTATATAGAAAAAATAAAAGCAGATAACCCGGACTTTGTAATTCTCCCGGAGATGTTCTGTTGTCCGTACCAGACTGAAAACTTTCCGGTTTATGCAGAAAAAGAAGGCGGCCCATCCTGGCAGGCGATGTCTGAGTATGCCAGAAAATACCATATTTATCTGATCGCAGGTTCTATGCCGGAAGTAGATGAGGCAGGAAATGTTTTTAATACTTCTTATATTTTTGACAGAGACGGAAAACAGATCGGTAAGCACAGAAAAGCTCACCTTTTCGATATCAATGTAAAAAATGGCCAGTACTTTAAAGAATCCGATACCCTAACACCGGGAGAACACGCCACAGTATTTGATACTGAATTTGGAAAAATGGGCGTCATGATCTGTTACGACATCCGTTTCCCTGAATTTGCACGTACAATGGTACTGGACGGTGCGAAGATGATCTTCGTCCCGGCAGCTTTTAATATGACTACAGGCCCTGCGCACTGGGAACTGACTTTCCGCGCAAGAGCTCTTGATAATCAGATTTACATGCTTGGATGTGCTCCTGCCAGAGACACACAGGCAGGATACATTTCCTGGGGACATTCCATTGTGACAGACCCCTGGGGACAGGTCATGAAACAGCTGGGTGAGAAAGAAGGCATCTTAATAGAAGAAATAGATCTGGATCGCGAAGACCAGATCAGAGAGCAGCTTCCATTATTAAAGCACCGCAAATGTGAAATGTATCATTTATAGGAGGACACATTTATTTCGCAAACTGACCATAAATCAAAAACATTTATCAGATATAGTAATACCATCAACAAAAACAAAAGAAACAGAGAACAGTAAAAATTATAAAAGTATAAAGCGAGGTATCACTATGAAGTATAAACATCTGGCAATGATTATGGGAGTTATGATTACAGCAACGTCTGTTGGATCTGCAGCAACAGCATTTGCGGCAGACAGCAAGACAGAAAGTACTCAGGATGCAGAAGACACCACAGAAGATACAGCAGAGGCATCAGATACAGAAGAATCAAATGAAATCCTTGGAGAAGTAAAATCTGTAGAAGACGGAAAAATCACTATTGCAGTAGGAACCAGAAAAGAAATGGGCCAGCCTGGAGAACAGCCACAGGGTGGTGGAAATGGTGAAGCTCCGGAAAAACCGGACGGTGATGACGCAAAGGCAGACGGAGACGGCAAAGATTCTGAAGATACAGACAGTGAAACAACAGACGATGCCAGCACAGAAGAGTCATCAGATACAGAATCACCAGATGAAACATCTGATGATAAAACTGACAAAGGCGAATCATCAGATGGTAACGGTGATGGTCAGGGAGCACCAGACGGTGAAGCTCCATCTATGTTAGACCTGACAGGCGAAGAACAGGAAATCACAGTTACAGACAGTACAGTAATCACAAAACAGACTATGGGCGGTGGTCAGGGAGCACCTGGTGGAGAGGCTCCTGAAAAACCAGATGGAGATAACGGAGAAGCGCCAGAGAAACCGGATGGAGATAATGCAGATGCAAAATCAGAAGATGCTGAAAACACCGATGATTCAGAAAAGACAGATGCATCTGACGACACAGAAAGCAGCGATTCAGAAGATAAATCTGAAGCATCTGACAGCGAAAATGCAGACAGCAAAGCTCCGGAAAAACCAGACGGAGAAGCACCGGATGGTAACGGTCAGGCACCAGACGGCGCAGGTCAGACCGAAGAAATTACATTAGACGACATCAAAGAGGGCGATGTAGTAGCCATTACATTAGATGATGACGGAAACGCAGCAACCATCACAGTCCAGTCTATGGAAATGGGCGGTGGTCAGGGAGGACCTGGCGGTCAGGCTTCCGGTGTGGACAGTTATGATGCGGCCAACGAATACAGCTCAGATGAAACTGTTTCTGACACATCCTTGGAATCCACAGGCACAGACGAAAACGCAGCACTTGTTTCTGACGGCGCAGAAGTTACATTCAACAATGATGCAATCTCCAGAACATCTTCTGACAGCCAGGGTGGTGACAACTCCAGCTTCTATGGCGTAGGTGCAGCAGTCCTTGCCACAGACGGAACCGCATATGTCAAAGACAGCACAGTAACTACAGACAGCAAAGGCGGCGCAGGACTTTTCGCGTACGGCGATGGAACTGTATACGCAGCAGATACAGATATCACCACACAGCAGGATACCTCAGGCGGAATCCATGCAGCAGGCGGCGGCAAACTTTACGCATGGGATCTAAGTGTAGAGACAGATGGCGAATCATCAGCAGCGATCCGCAGTGACAGAGGCGGCGGAACAATGGTAGTAGACGGCGGTACTTATACATCCAACGGTGTTGGTTCCCCTGCAGTTTACTGTACAGCAGATATCGCAGTTAATAACGCAGAACTGACAGCAAATGGTTCAGAAGCAGTGTGCATCGAGGGCTTGAACTCTCTAAGACTTTACAACAGCAACCTTACCGGAAACATGAGCGATGATGAGCAGAATGATACGACATGGACAGTTATTCTTTACCAGAGCATGTCCGGTGATTCAGAAGTTGGAAACAGCACCTTCCAGATGGATGGCGGTACCATTACATCCAAGAATGGTGGCTTATTCTATACAACTAATACAGAATGCACGATCGCATTAAAAGACGTGGACATCACATACAACGACGACAGCGAATTCTTCCTGCAGTGTACAGGAAACAACAACCAGCGTGGATGGGGACAGAGCGGTGCTAACGGATCTGACTGCAACTTTACAGCTGACAGCCAGGATATGAAAGGCAATGTAATCTGGGATTCCATCAGCAATCTCGATTTCTACATGACCAACGGCAGCACACTGGAAGGCGCATTCGTCAATGACGAATCTAATGCAGGAAATGGTGGAGACGGCTACTGCAACGTAGTGATCGACAAAGACTCCACATGGACAGTGACAGGCGACAGTACCATCACATCCCTGTTAAATGCAGGAACCATCACAGATGCAGACGGCAAAACAGTTTCTATCGTAGGTACAGACGGTACTACTTATGTAGAAGGCGACAGCGACTACACAATCACAGTAGGTTCCTATCAGGACAGTGCAGATACCTCAAACGCAACAGCAATCGATGACTGGTCTAACTATGAAGTAGAAAGACCGGAGAACCTTTAATGATAAAATTCAATATAGAAATGTAAAAAAATCACGGTTTTTGCCGTGATTTTTTTATTTATATTTAACATTCATTTGACACAAACACGATAGTTGAGAATAAAAAAAGGCTTTATAATAGTGCCTGTCGTCAAAACAGTCAGCAAAAGAAACAGAAACAAAAAGCTGTCTGAAAATACACATAAAAAATTAAACGAGGAGAAAAAATCAGTATGCAATATAATCTTGCGTTGATGTTAAAAGAAAAGAAATTATTTCTTCTGGACATTGACGGAACAGTTGCTCTGGGAAGTGAATTGCTGCCGGGGGCTGCAGATTTTCTTCGCACTGTAAAAAAGAATGGAGGAATTTTCCGCTTTCTTACAAATAATTCATCTAAGGCAGCAGGAGATTATGTAGAACAGTTTCATGACTGGGGAATTGAGACAGAGGAAACAGAATTTGTTACTGCCGGAACTTATGCCAGAGATTTTCTGAAAAAACATTATGGGGATAAAAAAATTCTGGCAGCAGCAACAGAAACCTACTGTAATGAATTGCGAAAAGCCGGTCTTACGATTACGGATCAGGCAGGTGATGACGTAGACTGTGTACTTTGTGCTTATGATACAGAACTAACTTATGAAAAACTGGTTCAGGTCTGCAGACAGCTGACGGAGACAAAAGTTCCCTGGTTTGCAACAAATCCGGATCTGCGTTGCCCGATTGATTTTGGAATGGTTCCGGACTGCGGGTCCATTTGCCGGATGATCACAGCTTCAGTTGGCAGAGAGCCGAAATATATTGGGAAACCGGCACCTGGAATGGTATATGCCTGTCTGGAAGAAACGGGATGTACTGCTGAACAGACACTTCTGATCGGTGACAGGATCTATACGGATATGGAATGCGGCAGACGTGCAGGAGTTGACAGTTGTCTGGTACTCACAGGCGAGGGAAAGGCAGAAGAATGGAAAAACGGTTTTCAGTGCCAGTCGCTGGGAAAACTCGCCGGATATCTGTCATAAAAAATTACCATAGAAACAGGAACAGAAAGGAAAGTAAATGTCAGAAATTATATTAAAAGACGTCTGCAAAAGCTATGAAAATGGCTTTCAGGCAGTAAAAGACTTTAACCTGGAAATAGAAAAAGGAGAACTTGTAGTGTTTGTAGGTCCGTCCGGATGCGGAAAATCAACAACACTTCGAATGATCGCAGGACTTGAGGATATCAGCGATGGTGAATTGTGGATCGGAGATAAACTTGTTAATTATCTGGAACCAAAAGAACGCGATCTGGCAATGGTATTTCAGAGCTATGCGCTTTATCCGCAGATGAATATTTATGATAACATTGCTTTTTCTTTACAGGTGAGAAAAGTGCCCAAAAAGGAAATAGACAAAAAGGTCCATCAGGTAGCGGAACTTCTGGGACTGGAAAATTTGCTGAAGCAGCGACCAAAGAATCTTTCGGGTGGTCAGCGTCAGAGAGTTGCCATAGGAAATGCTATTATCCGCGAGCCAAAAGTTCTTCTTATGGATGAACCATTATCTAATCTGGACGCCAAGCTTCGTACCCAGATGCGCGTAGAACTGGCAAACATACATAAATCCCTTGGAAATACCATTATTTATGTCACACATGACCAGACAGAAGCTATGACTCTGGGTGACAGGATTGTAGTGATGAATCAGGGCGTGATACAACAGGCAGACACACCACAGAATCTTTATAATTACCCGGTAAACCGTTTTGTTGCAGGATTTATCGGATCTCCGTCCATGAATTTTATCAAAGGGATTGCGATGGAGAGAGTCGGTGTTCCTACATTTTGTGTTGAACAGGGCGGAAATATTCCGATTCCGGAGTTTTTGTGGAAAATCCTGAAAAGTAAAGGATTTGTCTGCAGGAATATTGAACTGGGAATTCGTCCGGAGCATTTTCTGGAAAGACCTGCAGAGGCAGATACCAGATGTGAGTGGAAAATGGAAGTTACCGTCACAGCCAGAGAACTTCTGGGAGCAGAAGTTATTCTACATTTTAATCACAATGGACAGGACTGCTGTGCAAAGGTTTCCGGTGACAGCCTTCTCGATAAAGGTGATAAAGCAACGCTCTGGATCGACATGGCCTGCATTTCAGCATTTGATCTGGAAACACAGGAGAATATCACATTAAAACAGAATTATTTTTCGTAACTGAAAATAAAAAAATGAAAGGCGTAAAACTAATGAAAAAGTTAAAAAATGCAGGTGCCTACGCATACCTGCTTCCAAGTTTCCTGATCTTCGGAATCTTCTTATTCTATCCGTTTTTTAAAACATTATACTTAAGTCTCTTCAAAACAAACAAGATGGGTCAGGCAAAATTATTCGTAGGATTTGGCAATTACAAAGAATTATTCCAGTCATCTTCATTCTGGAACAGTCTGGCAGTAACCCTGATTTTTGTTGTGATAGTGGTTGCAGTCAGCATGATCCTGGGACTTACGACAGCAATCCTCTGTAACAAAACATTTCCGGGAATCCGATTTTTCAGTACGGCTTATGCACTGCCAATGGCAATCGCATCCAGTTCAGCTGCTATGGTTTTCAAGATTATGCTTCATCCGTCTGTAGGAATTATCAATAAGATTTTTCATTTGGACATCAATTGGGTCAGTGATCCGAAATATGCGCTGATTTGCGTGGCAGTTCTTACTGCATGGCTCAACAGTGGAATCAATTTTCTGTATTTTTCCGCAGGATTAAGCAATATCGATGAAACTATTTACGAACGTGCTTCCGTAGACGGTGCGAGTTCATTTCAGAAATTTTACCGCCTGACACTTCCAGGTCTGGCACCAATGATGTTCTACACATTAGTAGTAAATATCATTCAGGCATTCCAGTCATTCGGACAGGTTAAGATTCTGACAGAGGGAGGTCCTGGAGAATCCACGAACCTGATCGTGTACTCTATTTACAGGGATGCATTCTTTAATTACCGTTTCGGAAGTGCAGCAGCCCAGTCAGTTGTGCTTTTCCTGATTGTGTTGGTACTTACTCTGGCAATGTTCAAAATTGAGAAAAAAGGAGTGAAATATTAATGTCACAGATAGGCAGTATCACTGTTGAAAAAGAAAAACAGATGGCTCTGGAACGCCAGAAGTTTCAGGAAGCAAAGGCAAAAATGCTGGCTCAGCAGAAGTATAAAAGAGCAGTCAGAACTACTGGACATATTGCATTAAATATCGTTGTGGCACTGATTGTTCTTCTGCCCCTTTTATATGCAGTAAGCATAGCATTTATGCCATCCAGTGAACTTTTTACTTTGGATCTGAATATCCTGCCGAAACATCCGACGCTTGAGAATTTCCGTCAGGCATTACAGAAAGTTCCGCTTGTACGCTTCGTGATCAACTCATTCCTGGTAGCAGGACTCATCACGTTCGGACAGATCATTTCCTGTTCCCTGGCAGCATTTTCATTCTCTTTTCTGGATTTCAAAGGAAAAAATGTGCTGTTTATGCTGGTAATGGCAACTATGATGATTCCTGGAGAAGCAACCATTATTTCCAATTACCTGACAGTCAGCGGATGGAACTGGTTAGACTCTTATCAGGTACTGATCGTGCCGTATCTTACATCTGCAATGGGAATCTTCCTGTTCAGACAGTTTTATCTTACATTTCCGATCTCTCTATATGAATCAGCGAAGATCGACGGATGCTCCAATCTGCGATTCATCTGGCAGATTCTGATGCCACTGACGAAATCAGCAATGGGAGCTATGGCAGTTTATACCTTTATCAACGCATGGAACATGTATATGTGGCCTCTGCTTGTAACTGGTTCAGACAAAATGCGTACCGTACAGATCGGTATCGGAATGCTGGACAGCGTGGATTCTCAGTCCATCACACTGATGATCGCAGGTGTTGTATTGATCATCCTGCCATCCATTTCCATCTTTATCGCAGGCCAGAAACAGCTGATCCGAGGCATGTTCTCAGGCGCCGTAAAAGGTTGAGATATAGATAAACAACAGTTACAACAAAAAATTGTAATACAGACTTACAAAAAGCAACACAACTGTCGACAAACAAAAAATGGCAGCCGCTGTTCGGATATAAGCAGCTAACATAACAAACTGTAAATATCCGTCGGCACAAAAAAATAAGCATAAAAAAAGCATAAGAAAAAGAGAGGTAAAGTATGAAACGCAAACTCGCAGTTTTATTAACAGCAGCAACAGTATTCAGCGCAGTTCTCCCAACAACCTGCATGGCAGCAGAAAACAAAGCAGACATCCCGGAGGGCACAACTATTACATTCTGGCACGCAATGGGTGGTGTCAATGGAGAAGCACTGGATTATCTGGTCAATAAATTCAATGAAGAGAACGAATACGGAATTACCGTAGACTCCCAGTATCAGGGTTCTTATGATGATGCCATTAATAAACTGAAAAGTGCTCAGCTGGGAAACATGGGGGCAGATCTGGTTCAGGTTTATGATATCGGAACCCGTTTTATGATTGATTCCGGATGGGTTATCCCAATGCAGGACATGATCGACAGCGAGGGATACGATGTATCTGATCTGGAAGAAAACATCACTGCTTACTACACAGTAAATGATGAATTATATTCCATGCCATTCAACTCATCCACACCGATCCTTTATTACAATAAGGATATGTTTGACAAAGCAGGTGTAACTGAGATTCCTACAAGCCTGGAGGGAATTGCTAATATCGCAGATGACCTTGTAAACAAAGGTGGTGCGGGAGAAGCATTATCTATGGGAATCTACGGATGGTTCTTCGAAGAATTCATGTGCAAACAGGGGCTTGCGTATGTAGACAACGGAAATGGACGTGAGGCAGCGGCAGAAAAAGTTGTATTTGATGAAAACGGCGGCGCTCTGAACATTCTGAACGAGTGGAAAAAGCTCTATGATGCAGGCTATGCACCAAACGTAGGAAGAGGCGGAGATTCCGGACTTGCTGATTTCTCCTCAGGAAAGGCTGCTATGACATTAGGTTCCACAGCATCTTTAAAACAGATCCTGCAGGATGTAAATGGTTCCTTTGAAGTAGGTACTGCATACTTCCCATCCATCACAGATGATGACAAAGGCGGTGTATCCATCGGTGGTGCTTCCCTCTGGATGCTGAACAACCAGGATGATGCAAAGAAAGCTGCAACTTGGGAATTCGTAAAATATCTTGTATCCGCAGAATCACAGGCATACTGGAACGCACAGACAGGATACTTCCCTGTAACAACAGCAGCACATGACGAACAGGTATTCAAAGACAACATCGCAGAATACCCACAGTTCCAGACAGCTATCGATCAGCTTCACGATTCTGCACCGGAATATGCAGGTGCACTCCTCAGTGTATTCCCGGAAGCACGTGCAATTGTAGAAACAGAAGTAGAAAATATGCTCAATGGAAAAGAATCTGCAGAAGATGCAGTAAGCAAGATGGCTTCTGACATGAACAAATCTATTGAAGACTATAACTTACTGAATGAATAAACAATCAGAGAAAAACAAAATTAAAAGTGATATACTTAAAACAGGGAACCGCGCAGGCGGCTCCCTGTTTGTAAAGGTTTAAACAAATTTTTTATATAAGAGGCAGATAAAGAAATGACAGAAACAGCAAAAAGAACAACAAAAGTATGGGCGCACAGAGGCGCCAGCGGATACAGGCCGGAGAATACTCTGGAATCTTTTGAACTTGCTATTAAACAGGGGGCAGACGGAATCGAACTGGATGTACATACTTCTGCAGACGGTGAACTCATCGTTATGCATGACGAAACCGTAGACCGCGTTACAGATGGTACCGGACTGATCAAAGACATGACACTGGCTCAATTGAAAGAACTAAAAGTCAGCACCCCTGCAGAACCAACCGGAATCTACCGTGTTCCAACTCTGGCAGAAGTACTGGATCTCATGCGTACCACAGATATGATGGTAAATATCGAATTAAAGAACAGTATCTGTTTCTATCCGGGAATGGAAGAGAAAATCCTGAAACTGGTAAAAGAAATGAACATGGAAGATCAGCTGATTTATTCCTCTTTTAACCATTATAGCCTGTTACAGTTAAAACAGTTAGACGATCACGTACAGACAGGAATTCTTTTCAGCGACGGATGGATAAACCCGGCAATGTACGCCAAAAATCTCGGAATCAACGCCGTGCATCCTGCAGTCTATCATCTGAAATATCCGCAGTTTATGGAAGAAGTTAAACGTGCAGGCCTGAAAATGCACGTATGGACTGCCAACAAACCAGAACACATCCAGTTGGTAAAAGACTCTGGTGCAGAAGCAGTCATCACCAATTATCCGGATAGAGCATTAGAGATTGTGCAGAAATAAAAAGTGAGAACAGAGGTTACACAGGTGATCAGATTGTGAACAGATATATAAATTAATTTAAAAACCAACCATATCTGCTAATAAAAAAGGTATCCGTCCATGAATATGAAGTGCTCATATATCAGGCAGGATACCTTTTTACAGTTACATTTTTAGTTAAATCAAATAAATATCTATTTCAATTGCAGGTATTAACTGATTTATTTCTGCAGCTTTTTAGCATGCTCAGATTTTGGCTCGCATGTAAGTTCTACACCCAACTTACGGAATTCCAGAATATCCACCTGAGACAGCAGCACAGAAGTGTGAACCTGGCAGCCCTTTAATTTTGGGATCTGCTGCAGTGCAAGTTTCGCATCTTCGTTATCAGCAGCACTGATAGAAAGCGCGATCAGAGTTTCATCAGAATGCAGTCTTGGGTTCTTGCTTCCCAGATACTGAGTCTTCAGAGTCTGGATTGGTCTTAAAGCTTCCGGAGAGATAACATGTTTATTATGGTCAATTCCTGCAAGTTCTTTCAGTGCGTTCAGGATCAGAGCAGAAGATGCACCGAGCAGATCAGAAGTCTTTCCTGTAATGATGCGTCCGTCATTAAGCTCCATGGCAGCAGCAGGTGCACCTGTTTCTTCCTCACGCTGCAGTGCAGCCGGAACAACCTTGCGGTCCTCTAATGCAACATGAGCCTGTTTCAGCAGAAGTTCGATCTTGAAAACTTCTTCCTCACGTCCGGTTCCGCGAACCAGAGATTCCATACTCTTATAATATCTGCGAATGATCTCCTGGCGTGCAGCTTCCTTGCATGCTTCATCATCAACGATGCAGTTACCTGCCATATTTACGCCCATATCTGTCGGAGATTTATATGGGCACTCACCCATGATTTTCTCAAACATAGCCTGAAGAACGGGGAAAACTTCAACGTCGCGGTTGTAGTTAATAGTAGTCTCACCATATGCTTCCAGATGGAACGGGTCGATCATGTTGACATCATTTAAGTCAGCAGTAGCTGCTTCATATGCCAGGTTTACCGGATGCTTCAGCGGGATATTCCAGATTGGGAAAGTTTCAAATTTCGCATATCCGGCTTTGACACCACGTTTATATTCATGATAAAGCTGGGAAAGGCAGGTAGCCATTTTTCCGCTTCCCGGTCCAGGAGCAGTGATGACAACCAGCGGTTTTGTTGTTTCGATATAATCATTCTTGCCGTATCCCTCATCACTTACGATCAGAGATGTGTTGTTCGGATAACCAGGGATCAGATAAAGCACATAAACCTTGATTCCAAGTTTCTCCAGACGCTTCTTAAACGCATCTGCGCTCTCCTGGCCGGCATACTGAGTAATGCAGACGCTTCCTACATAAAGGCCGCGCTCTGTAAATACTTCCATAAGACGAAGTACATCTTCATCATAAGTAATACCAAGGTCACCTCTGACTTTGTTCTTGTCAATATCAGCAGCACTGATTACGATGACGATCTCTGCCTGATCAGAAAGTTGCATCAGCATACGCAGTTTACTGTCCGGCTCAAATCCCGGAAGAACTCTGGAAGCATGGTAGTCATCAAAAAGCTTGCCGCCAAATTCCAGATAAAGTTTGTTTCCAAACTGGTTAATACGTTCCCGAATATGTTCGGACTGCATTTTCAGATACTTGTCGTTGTCAAATCCTATCTTCATTTGTTCATTTCCT
This sequence comes from uncultured Blautia sp., assembly GCA_905209435.1. The sequence goes on from CAJLTE010000006.1 coordinate 53,483, forward strand.
TTCCCATCACATTAATCACATTTTTATTACTGCTCATTTGGAATATCCCGCGAAGCGCATTACTGGGAACGAAGTGAGCAGTAATTACTTTGTCAATAGTATACTACAAATGGAGCCATTTGTAACAGGTGAATTTGTAAAAGTTTAAATGAATTTTCTAAAATTTATAGAAAGATATGCACAACGGACAGTGGATCAGCAATCAGAAAATACAGGCAGAAACGCAATTTTCACAATCTCGCAGTTGATTTATAGCCAAATTCTCTTTATAATAAGAACGATAACGTTTAGGAGGAATAATCATATGGACAATAATCCGAATGGCAATCGTCCTGATAATAATAAAGGTCCTGGCAAACAGGACCCGAATAAAAATCATCAGTCGATTCTGGCTTTTTTAGTATGCCTCCTGATTACTTTAGTATGTTTCGCCATGTTTACCAATATGCTTAAAGACAATTCCAGTGAGATTACTTACGATGAATTTATTGAGATGGTAGAGGATGGAGATGTGAAAGAGGTTACTCTTCAGTCAGAGACACTGACCATCACACCGAAACATCAGTCATCAGGATTTTCAGAAGATGTTTATTATGTCAATCAGATGGAGTCAGTAGATAAACTGACTGAGAGACTTGAAGGAACAGGAATCAAGTTTGAGTATAAGAAACCAGATGCAGCAGGGGAAATTGTTTCTATGCTGGTCAGTGTGCTTTTACCAACAATCGTACTCTTTGTACTTCTGATGGTATTTATGCGCCGCATGAATAAAGGCGGTGGGATGATGGGCGTCGGCAAGAGCCGTGCGAAAGCCTATATTCAGAAAGATACGGGAATTACTTTCAAAGATGTGGCAGGACAGGATGAAGCGAAAGAATCACTTCAGGAAGTTGTTGATTTCCTGCACAATCCGGGAAAATACACAACAATCGGAGCTAAGCTTCCGAAAGGTGCCCTGCTTGTAGGTCCTCCGGGAACAGGTAAAACACTTCTGGCAAAAGCAGTAGCAGGAGAGGCACATGTGCCGTTCTTCTCCTTGTCTGGTTCCGAGTTTGTGGAAATGTTTGTCGGTGTAGGTGCATCCCGTGTCCGTGATCTGTTTGAGGAAGCAAAGAAAAATGCACCGTGTATCATCTTCATTGATGAGATTGATGCAATCGGTAAGAGTCGTGATTCGAGATATGGAGGCGGCAATGATGAGCGTGAACAGACGCTGAACCAGTTATTAGCCGAGATGGATGGTTTTGACACTTCCAAGGGTCTTTTGATTTTGGCAGCTACTAACCGTCCGGAAGTTCTTGATCCTGCACTTCTTCGTCCGGGACGTTTTGACAGACGAGTGATCGTTGATCGTCCGGATCTGAAAGGAAGAATTGAGATTCTGAAAGTACATGCCAGAAATGTAAGTCTGGATGAAACTGTAGATTTCGAGAATATTGCACTTGCAACTTCAGGAGCAGTAGGATCTGATCTGGCCAACATGATCAATGAAGCTGCGATCCTTGCAGTTAAGAACGGCCGTCGTGCAGTATCTCAGAAAGATTTGCTGGAAGCGGTAGAGGTTGTTCTGGTAGGTAAGGAAAAGAAAGACAGAATTCTCAGTGCACAGGAAAGAAGAATTGTATCTTACCATGAAGTTGGACATGCACTGGTAAGTGCCCTGCAGAAAGATGCAGAACCTGTACAGAAGATCACCATCGTGCCGAGAACCATGGGAGCGCTTGGGTATGTGATGCAGGTTCCGGAAGAAGAGAAATATCTCAACACCAAGAAAGAACTGGAAGCAATGCTTGTAGGATATCTTGGCGGACGTGCTGCGGAGGAACTGGTATTTGATACAGTAACTACAGGGGCTGCTAATGATATTGAACAGGCTACCAAGGTAGCACGTGCAATGATTACACAGTACGGTATGTCTGAGAAATTCGGACTGATGGGACTGGCAACACAGGAGAGTCAGTATCTTAGCGGCAGAGCAGTATTAAACTGTGGTGATGATACTGCCACAGAGGTTGACCATGAAGTAATGGTACTTCTTCACAATTCATATGAAGAAGCTAAGAGATTGATCGGCGGGCACAGAGAAGCGCTGGATAAGATTGCTGATTATCTGATCCGCAGAGAGACTATCACTGGTAAGGAGTTCATGAAGATTTTCCGTGCAGTAGAGCGTGGAATTGAAATTCCTGAGAACCTGGATGATCTGGTAATCCCGGAAAAGACAGAAACAAAGCCGGAAGAACAGCCGGCTGAGCAAACAGCAGATCAGGCTGAAGAAACAGATTTAGATTCAAAAGAGAATACAGTAACGCTGGATAAGACAGAGATTCAGTGATACAATAACAGAGCCGGGGAGTTTTCCGGCTCTGTTTTACTGTATAAGGACTGAAATTTATTTGCCTGTGAGAATGCTATATCGGCGAGGCAGAAAATGCAGGAAACAGCAAAGCGGATCTGGAATATCCGCCTAAATTGAGTAAAAACAGAATACATAGAATCATAAATGGAGGAGATTTTATGTTTCAGATAGAAGAGGAACTGAAGAAGCTTCCGGGTAAGCCGGGGGTTTATATTATGCATGGGGAGAAGGATGAGATCATCTATGTGGGAAAGGCCATCAGTCTGAAGAACAGAGTTCGTCAGTATTTCCAGAGCAGCAGAAATAAGGGCGCAAAGATTGAGCAGATGGTTACGCACATCACCAGATTTGAGTACATTATTACGGATTCAGAATTGGAAGCTCTTGTATTAGAGTGCAATCTGATCAAAGAACATAGACCAAAGTATAATACCATGTTGAAAGATGATAAGAGCTATCCTTTTATCAAGGTGACGGTCAATGAGGAATATCCCAGAGTACTTTTTGCCAGAAAAATGAAAAAAGATAAGGCAAAGTATTTCGGGCCATATACAAGTGCAGGAGCAGTAAAAGATGTGATAGAGCTGGTGCGTAAACTTTATAAAGTGCGTTCCTGTAACCGTGTGCTCCCAAGGGACTGCGGGAAAGATCGCCCGTGTCTGTATTATCATATGAAACAGTGCACAGCGCCCTGCCAGGGCTATGTGAGCTCAGAGGAATATAAGAAAAATATTACGGAACTGTTGAAATTTCTTAATGGGGATTTTCAGGATACCATTGATATGCTGACGGACAAAATGATGGCAGCATCCGATGAAATGCGTTTTGAGGATGCCATGGAATACCGTGACCTGATCCGAAGTATTCAGAAAATCGGAGAGCGTCAGAAGATTACCAGCTATGGAGAAGAGGATAAAGATATTATTGCAGTGGCAATGGATGAAAGCCTTGATCTGCGTGAACAGGATGCGGTTGTACAGGTATTTTTTGTTCGCGACGGCAAGCTGATCGGACGTGAGCACTTTTATCTGCGTGTAGCGCGGGGAGATACAAAAGCACAGGTTTTGTCCAGCTTTATGAAGCAGTTCTATGCAGGAACACCATTTATTCCACGTGAAATCATGCTGCAGAAGGAAATTGAAGATGCACAGATCATAGAGGAATGGCTCACTGCCAGAAGAAAACAGAGAGTCCATATCCGTGTGCCGAAAAAAGGTACTAAAGAGAAGCTTGTAGAGCTGGCAGAGGAGAACGCGAAGATGGTTCTTGATAAGGACAGAGAGCGGATCAAACGTGAGGAAGGAAGAACGATCGGTGCTGTCCATGAGGTAGAAGACTGGCTTGGTCTGTCAGGCATCAGGCGAATGGAGGCGTATGATATTTCAAACATCAGTGGTTTTGAATCCGTAGGTTCTATGGTTGTTTATGAAAAAGGCAAGCCGAAGCGCAGCGATTACCGTAAATTTAAGATCAAATGGGTACAGGGACCAAATGATTATGCAAGTATGGAAGAAGTGCTTACCCGACGTTTTACTCATGAGGGGAAAGATGAGTTCGACAGCTTTTCCATTATGCCAGATCTGATCCTGATGGATGGTGGAAGAGGGCAGGTAAATATTGCATTGAAAGTATTGGAAAATCTGGGAATTGATATTCCTGTCTGCGGTATGGTTAAGGATGACCACCACAGAACGCGAGGCCTGTATTACAATAATCTGGAGATTCCTATCGACACCGGCAGCGAGGGCTTCCGCCTGATCACCAGGATTCAGGATGAGGCACATCGCTTTGCTATCGAATTTCACCGCTCCCTGCGAAGCAAAGAGCAGGTACATTCTCTTCTGGACGACATTCCGGGAATCGGTGATACCAGAAGAAAAGCACTGATGAGAAAGTTCAAATCCATTGAGAATATCAGAGATGCATCCCTGGAAGAACTGGCACAGACGGAAAGCATGAATGCTGGAAGTGCGCAAAAAGTATATGAATTCTTTCATGTGCCTGCTGAGAACAAATAGCTAAAGATTTATCCGCCTGATCTAGTGTGGAAAAACAGATAGTAATTTAGAAAATATGTAGAAACATTCTCCTAATCTTCTACATGTTACCCACCTACTATCTGCTATTTTCAATTGAAGTTGCACACAATGATGTGATATAATAAAAATAACGTAAAATTTTGAACTGAAAAGGAGAAACAAATGAAGGGTGTACAGTTGACAAAATTAGTTCAGGACCTGGGACTTCACAACCTGACTCCTGAAATTGACCTGTCCGAGATAGTGATCAAGACAGCCGAAATCAACAGACCGGCGCTGCAGCTGACCGGATATCTGGAGCATTTTGCAAATGAACGTGTACAGATTATCGGATATGTAGAGTATACTTATCTGATGCAGCTCAGCGATGAAGAACGGAAATTCAAATATGAGAGATTTATTTCCAGCAAGATTCCTTGTGTAATCTTCAGTACAATGACAAGACCATCACAGGATATGATCGATCTTGCTGTTAAATATAATGTTCCGACATTTGTGACAGAACGTACCACATCCAGCTTTATGGCAGAGATCATCCGCTGGCTTGGTGTACAGCTTGCACCGTGTATTTCTATTCACGGCGTACTTGTGGATGTATATGGTGAAGGTGTCCTGATCACAGGTGAGAGTGGAATTGGAAAAAGTGAGGCAGCTCTAGAGCTGATCAAACGTGGTCACCGTCTTGTAAGTGATGATGTTGTAGAACTTCGCAAAGTCAGTGATGTAACACTGGTAGGTTCTGCTCCGGATATTACACGACATTTCATCGAACTTCGTGGTATCGGTATTATCGATGTCAAGACTTTATTCGGTGTTGAGAGTGTTAAGGATACCCAGTCTGTAGACCTTGTTATTAAACTGGAAGAGTGGGATAAAGAAAAAGAGTACGACCGTCTGGGTCTGCATGAGGAGTATACAGAGTATCTTGGAAACAAGATCGTATGCCATTCTCTGCCAATCCGTCCTGGTCGTAATCTTGCCATTATTGTTGAGTCTGCGGCAGTCAACCACAGACAGAAGAAGATGGGATACAATGCAGCAGAAGAGCTGTACAAGCGTGTTCAGGCAAATCTTGCCAAGAAACGTGAGGAAAGATAATAAAAAAATATAAGTATAGCAATTTGGAGGATATCATGGGAAAGTATTGTTTTGGAATTGATGTTGGCGGTACATCTGTAAAATGTGGACTCTTTCAGACAGACGGAGTTCTGGTTGAGAAATGGGAGATTCCGACCCGCAAAGAGAATAACGGTGAAGCGATCATTCCGGATATTGCGAAGACTATTCTGGATAAGATCGCAGAGCGCAAGATGGAAAAAGAAGACATTGACGGTGTAGGCATTGGTGTTCCTGGTCCGGTTAATGAAAGAGGCGAAGTGCCGTGTGCAGTAAATCTTTATTGGGGATTTAAGGCAGTTACAAAGGAACTGACAGAGCTGACAGGCCTTGCATCTAAAGCTGGAAATGATGCTAATGTAGCAGCTTTGGGAGAAGCATGGAAAGGTGCAGCTGCAGGTTCTAAGAATGTAATTCTTGTAACTCTTGGAACTGGAGTTGGCGGTGGAATTATCGTTGATGGAAAGATTGTTGGCGGTGCTCACGGTGCAGGCGGAGAGATTGGTCATGCAGCAGTAAACCATGAGGAAAAGGAAGCTTGTAACTGTGGTAACTGCGGATGTCTGGAGCAGTACGCATCTGCAACTGGTATTGTACGTGTAGCCCAGAGAACTCTGGCAGCTACAGAAGAGGATTCTGTACTCCGCAAACCTGCAAAACTTTCTGCAAAGAATGTTCTGGATGCATTTAAGGATGGCGATAAGGTAGCATGCGATGTTATGGCTCAGGTAGGAGAAATGCTTGGCGGAACACTTGCTATGTTTGCATGTGTTACAGATCCTGAAGCAATCGTTATCGGCGGCGGTGTTTCCAAAGCAGGACAGCCACTGATTGACTGTATTCAGAAATACTATAAGAAATATGCATTCTCAGCATGCAAGGATACCCCGATCATTCTTGCAAATCTTGGAAATGATGCAGGTATCTACGGATCTGCACGTATGGTTATTAAAGAAGCGTAAATATAAAACTCCTGCATTGTGAGGATATTTCACAGAGGGGTATTTTAAATAACAGAAAAGTAATAAGAAATCCACAGTCTCAGATTTGGCGGGACTGTGGATTTTTTTGTACAAGAATGAATCCTGCTTGTAGGACTTTCTGCCTGCGGCTGGTCGCTCCAGCGACATGATTCTTCTGACATAAAAAATATCCTGCAGCAGAACTTCGTCCGCTGCAGGATATAAAATTTAATAATAGTCAACCTGGTAAGAAGGGTCTGCATCTCCACCACCACCATTGTCGGTGTTATCGGAATCGCCGTTGTCATCACCATTATTATCAGAATCACCACTGTTATCACCACCGTTGTCGCTATTGTCACCGCTGTCACCGTTATTGTCGGTTCCATTATTATCTGCGTTATTGTCGGCATCGGTTCCATTCTGCTGATCTGATGAATCACTGCTATTATCATAATCATTATCATACTCATAATAATCGCTGTCATAAAAATGCTGATCACAATATTCTGTCGGCATAGTACCTACATCAAAGTATTCGGTAATTACCGGGCAGCCGGCTCTCGGGAGAAGCCCTGTCTCAGAGCATACACTCAATTTCTCGACACTTGCAGGTTTATCAAATTCTTTTGAAGGAAGACCTTCGTGAATTCGAGTCATCACCTTTTTCCATAATTTTTTGTGGAAGTTACGAGCATAATCAGGTAATTTCTCATTATTATCATAACCGGACCATACGGCACAGGTATAATAAGGGGTATAGCCTACAAACCATAAATCGTTATACGCTTCTGTTGTACCTGTTTTACCTGCAACCGCCATATTATCAAGCTGGCAGGCAGTACCGGTACCTTTCTTAACAACATCTTCCATAGCACTGGTAAGAAGATAAGCTGTACTTTCCTTGATTACGGAACGTTCTGCAGAAGTATTTTCAATGAGAACATTTCCATTATGATCCAGGATCTTGGTGTAATAAATCGGTTTGATATAATTTCCGCCGTTTGCGATCGCTGCATAGGATGCACACAATTCTACGTTTGTGACACCCTTAGTGATACCACCCAATGCAGTGGCAAGGTTTGCATCACTCCATACATTGCCGTTGGCATCTGTATCGGCTTCTGTTCCATGAGCAAGGGTTGTGAAACCAAAGTTGTCAAGGTATTTCAGACCAAGCTCAGGAGTTACTTCTTCGAGGCATTTAACTGCTACAACGTTAATAGAATTCTGGATCGCTGTACGGATCGTTGTGGTTCCATTGTAAGTACGGGTTGAGTTATTTACAGGGGAGCCATCCGGGTATTCATAAGGTTCATCTTCAAAGGTGGTTGCCAGAGACATGCCCTTTTCATTTAAAGCTGGTGCATATGTGGAAACAATTTTAAAAGTAGAACCTGGCTGACGGGTAGTATCTGTTGCTCGGTTTAGAGTCAGGCTGGCTGTTTTCTCTCCGCGTCCGCCGATCAGAGCTTTTACATAACCGGTATGCTGATCGATCACACTCATGGAAGACTGTGGCTGAGGGGCAAAATTTACACGTTCAGCAACAACCTTGCTTCCATTTGCAACAATATCTGCTTTATATCTGTCTACATAAGTCTGACCTTCTTCTGGAGAATCAAACAGAAGATCGAAACTCGGATCTTCGTTCTGGAAGTAGAGCTGCAGCATTTCCTTGCTGTAGTTTACCTGATTTCCATCCGGGTCAGTAACTGTCAATGCATAGTCAAGTTCATACTGAACTGTGTCCGGATAATTGGAAGGATCGGAATATTCTTCATCCAGAATATTCTGAATCGTGGAATCCTGTGTAGTATATACCTTAAGACCGCCGCTGTACAGAAGGTTAGTTGCCTGGGTCTTGGTATAACCTTTGATGTTCATCAGATCATTGATGATCTGGTCAGTAAGTTCATCCTCGAAATAGGTGTAAACTGTATTTTCTGTGCTGGAATTCTTTTCCTGAGCAGCCTGAATACGGGAATAAACATCATCCGCCAGTGTCTCATCGTACTGATCCTGTGTAATATAATTCTGATCCAGCATATGCTGAAGAACTTCTTTCCTTCTCTTCTGGTTGCTGTCAGGATTAGTGATAGGGTTAAACTTGGTCGGATTCTGTGTGATACCTGCAAGTGTTGCACATTCAGACAGATTCAGATCCCATACATCTTTGTCAAAATACTGCCGGGAAGCTGCCTGTACGCCATAGGATCCTGCTCCCAGGTTGATAGTATTCAGATAGTTCTCAAGGATTGTGTTTTTGTCGGTTTTCTTTTCAACCTGAATGGCAAGGTACTGTTCCTGGAATTTACGCGTAAATCGTTCAAGCTGTGTAGATTCACTGGTCCAGTTGGTAAATACATTATTTTTCAGCAGCTGCTGAGTGATTGTACTGGCACCTTCGGAAAAATCTCCGGTAGTGATTGCCTTCACTCCGGCACGAAGAATACCTTTTACATCAATACCATTGTGCTCATAGAAACGTTCATCCTCAATGGCAACTACTGCATGCTGCAGATCTTCGGGAATCTGATCCAGTGTGACAGGCAGTCGGTTTGAATCCGGCGCAGCCAGTTTGAGAATCTGATTTCCGGCATCGTCGTATAAAAAAGTTGCGTAGCCCAAAGGCATAATATCAATATCATTAACATCAGGAGCATTATCGATTACGCCCCTGAATGCCCCCACACCCAGACAGGTTACTGCGATGCAGAGTGCTATCAGTGATACGAACAGGACTCTGATGAAAGAAACTCTGGCGCGCTTTCCCATCATGGAAGAACGGGAAATCAGTGCCGTCCGTTTCTTTGCAGTCGACTTTTTACCGTAGTTCATGTTAAACCTCCTTTATAATCCGTTCTATTATATCAAATAAGAATAAGTAAATAAAGCAGAAAAATAAAAATTCACAATTGCTTTTGGCGCTTTTTAATAGTTAGTGTGATTTTTTACAGGATAAGTATACACTGTGCTGGCGTATTTTTGTAATTCATGGTACACTGAGGCAATAAGAGAATATAAAAGGGAGTATGATATATGCTTGAGAAATATAAGACAGTCTATACAGGGGGAGAAGGCGAAATTGTGGAAAAGAAGTCCAGATTTATTGCCACAGTACGTCCTGTAGAGACAGAAGAGGAAGCCCTGGCCTTTATAGAAGAAATGAAGAAGAAATACTGGGATGCCAGACATAACTGTTATGTATATTCTGTGGGAAAGAACCGGGAGTATACCAGATGCAGCGATGACGGTGAACCGTCGGGAACAGCCGGAAGACCTATGCTTGATGTAATTCTTGGAGAAGATATTTATAATGTAGCAGCAGTAGTTACACGGTATTTTGGCGGTGTACTGCTTGGAACCGGTGGGCTTGTAAGAGCATATTCCAAGAGCCTTCAGGAGGGGCTGGCTGCCAGCACAGTAATAGAGAAAACTTATGGAATTTCTATGGAAGTAATTACTGATTATACAGGAATCGGCAGGATCCAGTATATAGCCGGAGAGAAGAAGCTTCCGATCCTGGATTCTGAATATACAGACAGAGTAGTACTACATCTGCTGGTTCCCTCAGATCAGATTGCATCTGTGGAGAAAGCAATCACAGAGGGGACGAATGGAAAAGCAAAGATGAAGAAAGAGAAAGATCTTTACTATGCAGTGATCGATGGTGAAGTGAGAGTATTCGCGGACTGATGATTTAACCAAATCAAGCAAGTTCCCTGCTTAATTGCGAATGTCCGATTGACTCTTAACTCCTGCCCTGAAACTGGTATTTTGCAATGATAATTCAACCGGGGCAGCAGAATATAGTTCTTATATTGTGAATACGAAGAATATAAAATATGCCCCATGCCGCTTTAATATGTATCCGTAATTATGGATATATATTAAAGCGGCATGGGGCATAAGTATTACATATCAATTGTCTGGATTGATCAGCATTTTTCCGGTTCCGGATAATCAACTCCGAAAGTTTCTACTGTCATAGATTTAATCTTCTGTTCATCAAGCGGACAATCGCTGTAATCGGTATCCTCTTCTGCGATACGGTTTACAACATCCATACCCTCAGTGATCTTACCGAATGCTGCATAAGCACCGTCAAGATGCGGTGCATCCTTGTGCATGATAAAGAACTGGCTTCCTGCTGAGTTTGGATGCATAGCTCTTGCCATGGAAAGAACACCTGCTGTATGTTTCAGATCATTCTTGAATCTGTTCTGAGTAAATTCACCTTTAATGCTGTATCCCGGGCCGCCCATACCTGTTCCGTCCGGGCATCCACCCTGGATCATAAATCCGTTAATAACGCGGTGGAAGATAAGTCCGTCATAAAAACCTTTCTTTACAAGACTGATAAAGTTGTTAACTGTATTTGGTGCGATTTCAGGATATAATTCTGCTTTCATCACATCGCCATTGTCCATGGTAATTGTAACTACCGGATTTGCCATAGTTTCAAGTCTCCTTTTCAAAAAGTATTGTATTTCCCTGTTCGCTCTATTATAATATGCAAAGAACAATTCTGCAAGAAAAAGGTGGAAAAGATGATTATAGAGACAAAAACACCACAGGAAACATTTGATGTGGGAAAGAAGATCGGTGAGAATGCGAAACCGGGACAGATTTATACTCTGACAGGTGATCTGGGCGTGGGAAAAACTGTGTTTACTCAGGGCGTTGCAGCAGGACTCGGGATTACAGAGGCTATTTGCAGTCCGACATTCACGATCATTCAGGAATATGAAAGCGGACGTCTTCCATTATATCATTTTGATGTTTACCGTATCGGTGATATCGAAGAGATGGAGGAGATCGGCTACGACGATTATTTTTTCGGACAGGGAATCTGTCTGATTGAATGGGCGAATCTGATTGAAGAAATCCTTCCGGAAAATCTGATCAAAGTAACCATAGAGAAAGACCTGGAAAAGGGCTTTGATTACAGAAAGATTACAGTAACCGGTCTGGAAGAAAAATGATCAGCGGGAAAATGAAAGCACGGTATCTGTATAAAATGAAAATACGGAGAGCAGTGTAAAACGCAGCCTGAAAAATAAAAGGCTATATTTAAAAGACTGAAAAAGACTGCTATATAGAGGGCAGTCAGGAGGTAGAAATGAAAATTTTAGCTTTAGACAGCTCAGGAATCGTAGCATCTGTAGCAGTTATAGAGGATGATACATTGCTGGCTGAATATACCGTAAATTACAAGAAAACACATTCTCAGACATTGCTTCCTATGCTGGATGAGATTGTGAAGATGACAGAACTTGACCTGGAATCCATAGATGCCATAGCGGTGGCAGCAGGTCCGGGATCTTTTACAGGCCTGCGTATAGGTTCTGCGACAGCAAAAGGGCTGGGACTTGCTCTGAAGAAACCCTTGGTGGCAGTGCCGACAGTAAATGCTCTGGCTTATAATCTTTATGATGCGCAGGGTCTGATCTGCCCGATTATGGATGCCAGAAGAAAACAGGTGTATACGGGAATCTACAGATTTGAAGAACATCAGCTTGTAACTTTGAAGGAACAGTGGGCAGCACCAATCGAAGAATTGTTGGAGGAACTGAACCAGAGAGGCGAGATGGTTACATTTTTAGGAGACGGAGTACCTGTATTCAGTGAACTGATCGCAGAGAAACTGCAGGTTCCATATTCCTTTGCTCCGGCACATATAAATAAGCAGAGAGCAGCGGCAGTGGCTGCACTTGGAAGCATTTATTATAAAGAGGGACGCACAGAGACTGCAATGGAACATACTCCGGAATATCTTCGTGTATCCCAGGCTGAGCGCGAACGTGCAGAAAGAGAAAAAGCACAGAGACAGGCTGGTGCAGAACTATGATCCTTCGTGAAATGCTTGTAGATGATCTGGATCAGGTAATGGAGATAGAGCAGGATCTTTTTCATGTTCCATGGACAAAAGAGGGATTTTTTACTTTTCTGACCAGAGATGATGCTATGTTTCTGGTAGTAGAAGAAAAAGAGCAAATATTGGGTTACTGTGGGCTTCTCATGGTTCTGGATGAGGGTGACATCACCAATGTGGCGGTATGCAGAGAGCGGCAGAGAGAAGGTATCGGTGCTTTTCTGATGCAAAGTCTGATTCGACTTGCTGCAGAACGCGATGTTACAACAATCCATCTTGAAGTTCGTGTGGGAAATGAAACTGCCATCCGCCTGTATGAGCGGATGGGATTTACCAGAGACGGGATCCGCAAAGCATATTACAGCGATCCTGTAGAGGATGCGTTACTTATGACACGGCATCCTCAGTAAATGTTTGATCGAATTAAGTAAATCCCCTGTTTCAATTGCGAAGAGCAATAAGCAGTGTGTGGGGATTTGCCTGTATCAGGAGAAGTATATGCTTCTCCAGTTTGAATATCTGAAAAACTGAAAATCATAGCAGAAAGAATCAACTGTCAGAGATACAATGACAAGAATCATAGCAGACAGTTGAGAAACAGAGGAAATATATGTTAGATGTATGTTTAGTTGGAACCGGAGGAATGATGCCTCTGCCGCGTAGATGGCTGACTGCGCTTATGACAAGATATAATGGAAGTAGTCTGCTCATTGACTGCGGTGAAGGTACTCAGGTAGCGATTAAGGAGAAGGGATGGAGCTTTAAGCCCATTGATGTGATCTGTTTTACTCATTATCACGGAGATCATATTAGCGGACTTCCGGGGCTTCTCCTCACTATGGGGAATGCAGACCGTACAGAACCATTGAATCTGGTAGGCCCAAAAGGACTGGAAAGAGTAGTAAATGCACTTCGCGTTATTGCGCCGGAGCTTCCATTTGAAATTAAATTTATTGAGATTACACAGCCGGAGCAGGTCATTGAATTAAATGGTTACCGCATTACGGCTTTTAAGGTGAACCATAATGTGCTCTGCTATGGTTATACCCTTGAAATTCTCCGTCAGGGAAAATTCTCTGCAGAGAGAGCGAAGGAACAGGAAATTCCGCTGAAATACTGGAATCCGCTTCAGAAGGGAAAGACCATAGAAACAGAGGGAATCACTTATACACCCGAGATGGTACTTGGACCAGCAAGAAAAGGAATTAAGCTTACCTATACAACAGATACCAGGCCGACAGAGTCTATTCTGCGCAATGCAAAACACTCGGATCTGTTTATCTGTGAAGGGATGTACGGGGAAGATGGTAAAGCAGACAAAGCACGCGGATACAAGCACATGACTTTTCGGGAGGCAGCAGTTCTGGCACGTGATGCTCAGGTTCAGGAGATGTGGCTGACACATTATAGTCCGTCTTTGGTCAGACCAGATGAATTTATGGATAAGGTTCGTGAGATTTTTCCTAATGCTTATCCGGGAAAAGACGGAAAAAGTATTGAGTTAAATTTTGAAGAATAATATATATCGGGAGTCAGACAGATATATAGGTGAAACGCAGTTGTTACCGTTCGCATATTATTCAGACGCCTGATATCATAAAGATAAAGCAAAGATAAATGAAGATAGTTATGAGGAATAGAAAATGAAAGATACATTAATTCTCGCAATTGAGAGTTCCTGCGATGAGACCGCCGCTTCTGTTGTAAAAAACGGCAGAACTATTTTGTCAAACGTGATTTCATCACAGATTGCTCTCCATACTTTATACGGTGGAGTAGTACCGGAAATTGCTTCACGTAAACACATCGAAAAAATAAACCAGGTAATTGAGCAGGCGCTGTCTGATGCAGGGGTAACGCTTGACGATTTGGATGCAATTGGTGTTACCTATGGTCCCGGACTGGTAGGAGCACTTCTGGTTGGTGTAGCAGAAGCGAAAGCCATTGCCTATGCAAAAAAGCTTCCGCTGGTAGGGGTCCATCATATTGAGGGACACGTATCGGCAAACTATATCGAGCATCCGGATCTGGAACCGCCATTTCTTTGCCTGATCGTATCAGGCGGACATACACATCTTGTGATTGTCAAAGATTATGGCGAATTTGAAATTCTGGGACGTACCCGTGATGATGCAGCAGGAGAAGCTTTTGATAAAGTTGCAAGAGCAATCGGACTGGGCTATCCGGGCGGACCAAAAGTAGATAAGCTATCTAAAGAGGGAAATCCGAATGCAATCGAGTTTCCTAAGGCCAAAATTGGAGATTGCCCGTATGACTTTAGTTTCAGTGGCGTAAAATCGGCGGTATTAAATTATATTAATCATGCTCAAATGACAGGAGAGGAAATTAATAGAGCTGATCTGGCGGCATCTTTCCAGAAAGCAGTAGTCGATGTATTAGTTGAACATACTATGCTTGCTGCTAAAGATTATAAAATGACAAAGATCGCAATCGCAGGCGGAGTGGCTTCAAACGGAACTTTAAGAGCTGCAATGGAAGAGGCATGCAGGAAAAATAATTATAGTTTTTACAGGCCGTCACCAATCTTCTGCACCGATAATGCTGCTATGATAGGAGTAGCTGCTTACTATGAATATATCAAAGGTACACGACACGGATGGGATCTGAATGCCGTACCGAATCTTAAACTGGGAGAACGATAAGATGGCAGAAAAAAATACAGCCATTGTTCTGGCTGCAGGTCAGGGAAAAAGGATGCACAGTAAAATACAAAAGCAGTTTCTGGAGATACAGGGCTATCCGGTTCTGTATTATTCCCTGTGCTGTTTTCAGAAAAGCTCACTGATCCATGATATCATTCTTGTGACTGGAGAAGAGTCAGTATCCTACTGTAAAGAAGAAATTGTACAAAAATATGGATTGACAAAGGTATCAGCAGTAATACCTGGTGGGAAAGAACGATATGATTCTGTTTATGCCGGACTCTGCGCATGTAAAGACTGCGAATATGTGCTGATTCATGATGGTGCAAGACCTTTTATAACAGAGGAAATTATTGAACGTGGTTTGCAGAAAGTGAAAGAAACAGGGGCATGCGTGGTTGGAATGCCGTCAAAAGATACAGTTAAACTTTCTGATGAGGAAGGGTATGTAAAAGAGACTCCAGACAGAAAATGTGTGTGGACTATTCAGACTCCGCAGATTTTTTCATATTCACTGATACGTGGAGCTCATGACAGTATTCGAAAGAAAGATATGAGTAAGATTACAGATGATGCTATGGTAGTAGAACAGGAAACTGGGGTAAAAGTTGCGCTGGCAGAAGGTTCCTATCAGAATATTAAAATCACAACACCCGAGGATCTGGATGTTGCGGAAGCGTTTTTCAAATACTAGTACATTCATAGAGAATTTATGCGCTGCAGATGCTGTATTTTAGCGGATTTTGCAGGGAAATATGGAAGATAGAAATAAAAAAAGAAAAAAATATAAAAAAGTTGTTGACAGGAAAATACTTTGGTGATAAAATATCACTTGCGTCGGCGGTGAGAAAACACAGCAGACACAATCAACAACATATGGAGAGATATCGAAGTGGTCATAACGAGGCGGTCTTGAAAACCGTTTGTCCGCAAGGGCGCGTGGGTTCGAATCCCACTCTCTCCGTTAGTCAGGTTACTAAAAAAGTTTTGAAAAACTTAAAAAAGTGCTTGACAAACAAATAAAAAGTGCGATATAATGCACAAGGCTCATCGGTGAAAAGCCGAAGAGAACTGAATAAAGAACACGAAAGTGTGAAGAGAGTTACATCTGAAAAGAGTAACGGATCTAGGACATTTGGAGAAGTACCCAAGCTGGCCGAAGGGGCTCCCCTGGAAAGGGAGTAGGTCGTTAATAGCGGCGCGAGGGTTCAAATCCCTCCTTCTCCGCTCTTTCTAAAAAGAAAGAAAAAAGTTCTTGACAAGCTTGAAAAGTTGTGATAAACTTGAAAAGCTATTGAAAGAATGAACGTTGAAATAAAACTTGAAAAAAATTTAAAAAGTTCTTGACAAGCTAAAGGCAACGTGATAAAATAGCAAAGCTGTCGCAAGACAGACAACCTTGATAACTAAACAGTGAAACACATACGATT
>CAJLTE010000007.1 GCA_905209435.1 uncultured Blautia sp.
CGCCGCTGTTATCATCGCCGCCACTATAATCACCACCGCCGCTGTTATCATCGCCGCCGCTATAATCACCACCGCCGCTGTTATCATCGCCGCCGCTATAATCACCGCCGCCGCTATAATCATCGCCGCCACTATAATCATCACCGCCGCTATAATCATCACCGGTATCGTCATAACCATTATCACCGGACCATACAAAAGTATCATTTGTGGTTGTAGTATCCGTATTCTGTGATGTAGCAGTTGAAGCATCATCCAGTTTGCTCTCTCCGCCAACAATCTCAAGAATCTTATTGCTGCGGGCGATTACTTCTGATGATGGCGTATAATCCTGATCATCGTACAGGAACTTATGAAGTTCAACTACGTTGTTCTCCAGATCCGTAGGTACAATAATACTTCCCTTGATATTGGAGAATTTATATTTCTGTGGGAAACCTGTACTGTCAGTAAATTTGTATCCTACCAGAGTAGGAATCAGTCCCAGAATATCCTGTTTGGAAAGAGAAGTTGATACCATTGGGAAAACATCATCCATGATCTTAAAGATAGAAGAAAGTCCAGCTATCTTTGCCTTATCAAAAAGCATTCCAAGTACTCGTCTCTGACGTTCCGTACGTCCCATATCAAGACTTGCTGTATAACGGATACGGCAATAGGAAGTTACCTGCACACCATTGAGGTGATAAGTTCCGACTGTTGCTTCCTGATCTTCCGGTTTTGGTTCCGGTTTCTCGATCGGTGTGTAGCTCTTTCCTGTCAGTTTGGAAGTCTCTACACAATAGTTATTCATATGCTCGATCTCAGCATAAGACAACGGAATATCCAGACCGCCCAGGTCATCAACAACTTCTACAAGTGCTGAGAAATCTGCTGTTGCATAATCGGAAATATCCAGATCCAGGTTAGTGTTCAGCATGGAAATTGCCTGCTCCGGTCCACCGTACGCATAAGCCGCATTTGCTTTTGTATAAGTATCATCTCCGACATTCAGGAGTGTATCTCTGTATACAGATACCATTCGTACTTCTTTCGTATCGTTGTTTACACTCACAATAATCATTGTATCGCTGTTCTGCGCAGAATACTGAGAGCCTTCGCCTCTGGTATCAATACCAAACAGTACATATGTCTTATAGCCTGTCATCTTTGGTGCTTCCTGGTTTACAATTACTTTCTCCTGATCCAGTTCCGGCTGCTCAATCTTATCCAGTCTGGCAGAAATCTGTCCATATACATACAGTCCGCCAATGAACAGTAACAGTACAATAATCTCAAGCACAAACAGTACTTTTCTCTTTTTTCCTGGTTTAGCCATACTCTTTCCCCTTATCTTAATATGCATTCTTGTTTATAAATCCCTTAAAAAATGTAAGGAATATGATCTTAATGTCCAGTCCGATACTCCAGTTTTCAATATAATAAAGATCACACTCTATCCTTTTCCTTATGGAAGTATCTCCACGATAGCCATTTACCTGAGCCCATCCTGTAAGTCCCGGGCGTACCTGGTGTTTCACCATATATCTCGGAATTTCTTCCCTGAACTTCTCTACAAAAAACGGTCGTTCCGGTCGTGGACCCACAAGGCTCATATTGCCCTTCAGTATATTGAAAAGCTGCGGCAATTCATCAATACTGGTGTGACGCATAAACTTTCCTATCGGTGTTACTCTTGGGTCATTTTTTACTGTCCATGCTTTCTTCTCTTCTGCCTCCGGCTGCACTTCCATAGAACGGAATTTGTACATCCAGAATGTCTGATTGTGAAGTCCCACTCTTTCCTGTTTATAGATCAGAGGTCCCGGTGAAGTCAGTTTAATAATCAGACACATCAGAAGCATCAATGGAGAAGTCACTATAATACCTACGATCGATCCTACAATATCCATAGCCCGCTTGACCAGTGCATTAAACGTATTATTCAATGGCACATAACGGATGTTGATGACCGGAAGTCCCAGGATATCCTCTGTATAAGGCTTCGTCGGAATGATTTTATTATAGTCCGGAATAAATTTCGTGTGTACTCCTGACTTTTCACACAGTGCCACAATTTCCTCCAGACGATAGTATTCGCTCAGTCCCAGGGTAATGGCAATCTCATCCAGTCGATTCTCCGGAAGTATGATATTAAGATTCGCAATTCTTCCAAGAACTTTAATTCCTTTATACTCTGTTCCGGCTGCAACATTGTCGTCCAGTATTCCACGTATCACATAGCCCCACTGAGGATTAGCAAGAACACGGTCAATATATTCCTCTGCTGCACGGCTGTACCCTACACAGATCATCTGCTTCTGATTAAGCCCTTTCTCACGCATATCTCTGAGAAGAGTGAAGATCAGCATTCGAACACACCACTGAAGTATGATATTGATCACATAGAACATAATATAGGTAGAACGGGAATAGTCACCCTCATCTATCATATAAAATGTGAACATGAGAATAAGGAGCCCGAGCGAATTGGCTTTTATAATATTAGCCAGTACAAGTCGGCGCCCCTGCATCCGCATAGGAGTGTATAGAGTAAATGCCTGATACAAAAGCAGATAAACAGGTATGATAAGAATCAACATCATCATATACTGCTGGAAACTTCTGGTTCTGACTGCAGTTGCGGCCATCGGACCTACAAAACGGATCAGCCAGGCAAGAAAATATGACAGTACCAGCACAATTGTATCAATAAGCATATGGAGACGACTGAAATTCTTTTCATTGTCTTTTAACAATCTTTTGTCACCTCATTTTTTCATTGCCTTTCGGCAGGGTCAAAAGGATTTTTGACCTTAGTATCCTTATATTATAATAGTTAATTTACAAAAGCAATAAAATCTTCTTCTGAAATTTATAAAATTTCTGTGAATTTCTTTGTTACTATTTTACATTTTTCCACTTTTTTCAATTATCATCCGCGAAAACGGCGAAAGATATTCACCCAAAGTTCAAGCTGAATTTTTATATAATTCGGCAGATTCCGCAATCTGAAAGGCACTTTTCGATTCTTTACGCTGATCTGAAATCCGTTTTTGATGCCCGCAATATATTCTCTGCCAAATCCCTTTAATGTAAAGAACAAAATCTTGATTCCGAATCCAGCCACAAGGAACGGCAGATTTATAACGATCTGCAAAAGAGGCATATTCTTATAGATCAGATAAATATTGTTTCTGGAAGAATAGCGGATTTTAAATTGGTTATATCTGGAACCGCTTGTGCCGCTTCCTACATGATATACCATAGCATCCGGCGCATACCAGTTCTCATATCCGTGAATCCTTGCCCTGTATCCTACATCCATATCTTCCAGATAAGCAAAATGTTCCTCATCAAATAGCCCGATTTTGTCAAAAATCTTCTTTCTATATATAGCAGCACCTGCACAGGAGGAAAAAATCTTCTCCTCTTTCTCGTAGGTATGGATATCCTTTCCTTTCCCCCGCGCATATGCCCAGCCAAGTGCACAGTAATAATTTCCTGCATCATCCAGTCTGTCTCTGTCATGAAACTGGATCATTCTGGCTGCACAGGAGAACGCTTTCGGATGTCTTTTGATAGCTGAAGTCATCTCTTCGATAAAGTTCTCTGTCACTTCAATATCATTATTTAAAAGAAGCACATATGGCGCTCTGGATGCTTTAATTCCCTCATTGACGGCTTTACAGAATCCATAATTCTCGGGCAGTTCGATCAGATGCACCCAAGGATATCTGGCAGCTACAAAAGCACAGCTTCCATCACTGGACCCATTATCTACCAGGATCACCTCAAAATTATTTACAGTCTGGCATTCCATTCCTGCCAGCACACCATCCAGATAGGCCATACCGTTAAAGTTCGGAATAATCACTGATACTTCCTGCATGATTTCCTCCCTGTTTTTACTGATTTCTCTTTATACTGTCCTTTCTTTGCTTCCGCAGTCTCCATTCCCGGAATCGGCTTCAGAGAATAGTTCCATTTGGTAAGAGACAGGTTCTTATTATAGTAAGGATCTCCGTTCTTAAGAATATCCAGCCAATGACAGCGCATATATTCAATTTCCGTCTGGAAACGGCGGATCTTCTCCTTACTGTCCTCTGCACCTCTGGTCTTGGACTCCATATGATAAAGCTTCGCATATGGGTCATATACGATCAGATGATCATTCCTTCTTACCTTCAGACACAGATCCACATCATTAAATGCCACTGCAAGATCTTCAGTAAATCCTCCTGCTTCCTCAAATACTTTCTTCTTCATCATCAGACATGCAGCTGTCACTGCACTCATATCCTGAAGCAGAGATGCTTTGTGAAGATATCCGGTACGGTCTGCAGGCATGTCCACAAACATATGACCTGCAATGCCGCCCATTCCGATCACGCAGCCTGCATGCTGGATCGTATTGTCCGGATAAATAAGTTTCGCTCCCACACCCCCGACTTCCGGGCGCTGGCATACTCCCAGCATCTCTTCCATCCAGTCCGGGTTAATAGATTTCACATCATTATTCAGAAAAAGCAGATACTTGCCTTTCGCATGAGCAACGCCAAAATTATTGATAGCAGAATAATTGAATTCCTTTCCCCAGCGCAAGAGATGGATACGTGAGTCTTTTGAAAGTTCTTTATAGTATTTGAAAATTTCATCAGTAGTACTGTTATTCTCAATGATGATAATCTCGAAATTCTGATAAGAAGTATTCTTCTCCAGCATTTCCAGGCAGGTCTGGAGAGTCTCTTTCTCATCTTTATTCGGAATGATTACAGAAACAAGTGGATTTCCCTGTACAGGATATTTCACGCGATAGAATCCCAGATCCTGGGTATGGCTTACAATACCTTTGGTCTTTGTTCTTTCAAGGTTTGCCTCTATCGCTCTTTTTCCTGCTTCAAATGCATACATCTTGCTTGCAGGATTATCTGCAGTAGATGCCTTGTGTGTTCTCCAGTGATAAAGGATCTCCGGAACATGCAGAACTTCTCTGGCATTCTCTGTGCATCGGAAAATAAAATCATAATCCTGTGCTCCGTCAAACTCCTTTCTGAAACCGCCGGCTTTCTCCACAATACTTCTGCGCACCACAAAAAAATGGCAGATATAATTGTTAGAACGCAGCAGATCCAGATTAAAATCCGGTTTCAGATGAGGCTGGAAATGTTCATCCAATTCTGTGGTTACTTTGTCCTCGTCTGTATAGAGTGCATCTGCCTCCGGATGATCCTGTAATGCCTTCACAATTTCATATAGCGCATTCGGTGCCAGCAGATCGTCATGATCAAGGAGCCCCATAAATTCTCCCTTTGCCATGGCAAATGCCTGGTTTGTATTCTCCGCGATTCCCAGATTCTCTTTAAGATTGCAAAATCTTACTCTGGAATCTCTTGCTGAATAGTCTGCCAGGACTTTCTGCATTCCCTCATTGTCAGGACTTGCATTTGCAATACACAGCTCCCATTCCGAGTAGGTTTGGCTGATCAGCGACTCGATCATCTGCTTCAGAAATTCCACTGGAGTCTGATAGGCAGGTACTGCAATACTGATCAGTGGTTTATAGTCAAATCTGTGTTTCCTTTGTGTTTCCAGTGTTTCCTCATCCGGAATGTATGCCTCATACCATGGACCATACGGTACTTCTTCCGGTTCAAAACGTTCATGCAGTCTGATCCAGAATTCTTTAGGACCATAGTGCTTCAGATAGCGAAACCCTTTCTGGATCGTGTAAGGAGAAAGTTTTTTCAGCATTCTTGTCCACTGAATTTTTCCTCCTACTGATTGTTTTCTGCTCATATGATAACCTCGATCTTTATTATGATTTTTTATTTTAACATTGTATGATATTTTTTGCAAGAAAGGTGCCTAATGTGTTATACTGCTTTTATCTGATGATTTGATTTAACAAATAGGAGTATTATTATACCATGAAGAAAAAAAGAATTACCGCAGCCCTGCTGGCTCTGGGACTCAGTACAGTTACCGTATTGTCCCAGCTGCCGGTTCTTGCTGCTGAAGAAACAGCCGCTGAAGCACAGGTACAGGCAACCGCTGATCCTTCTGTAGTCATCACAAACGGAATTGACGGATGGCCGCAGGCTTCTGATATCTCGTCTACTGCAGCAATCGTGATGGAAACTTCAAACAACACTGTACTCTATTCCAAGAATGCAGACCAGGCTCTCTATCCTGCCAGTGCGGTTAAAGTGATGACCTGCCTGCTCGCGCTTGAAAACAGCAATCTGGATGATCAGGTAACTATGACTGCAACAGGTGTGTCCGGTGTCACTGACGGAGGCGCCAATATTTCCTCACAGCTGGATGAAGTTTTCACAATGGAGCAATGTTTATATGCCATTATGGTTGCTTCTGCCAACGATATCGCACTTCAGGTAGCTGAACATATCGGCGGTTCTGTAGATGCTTTTGTGCAGACAATGAACATCCGAGCCCAGGAACTCGGATGTACAAATACTGTTTTCACCAATCCTACCGGACTTCCCGATGAGAACCAGCATACGACTGCTCATGATATGGCACTGATCATGGAAACAGCTATGGAAAACGAAACTTTTCGTACCATTGCGGCTACTACATCTTATACACTTCCGGCAACCAATGTTTCCGGCGGTGAACGTGTACTTACAAACAGCTTTACTATGATCAACAACACCAGCGACGGATATTATGAACCATGTATCGGTGGAAAAGAAGGCTATACTGAGGCATCCGGAAGTACTCTGGTATGCGAAGCAGCAAAGAATAATATGAAACTTGTATGTGTCGTATTAAACGGTGCATCCGGTGTCACTGATGATGAAGCAATCGCACTCCTTAATTATGGATTTGATAATTTTTCTCCGCTGACCATCGCTGACAGTGATTTCAACCGTCTCTCCGGCGGTACAGTCATTACTCCGAACGGAGCCACTGAAGATAATCTGACTACAGAAGATACTTCCTCTGACGGTCAGATCATGCGGCAGTATTATTTTGGCGGAACCCCTGTTGGAACTGCAGTCCTTGAAGATGTAGAACAGGAAACAAATGACGCTGCAGTCACAGGTCAGAAAAACATGGATGCGGCTAAACAATATTCTGCTTCCCATACTGTGACTCCATACTATATTATCGGAGCAATCGGAGCTGCTTTCCTGCTGTTCTTCCTGTTTCTGATGATCAAAGTGATCAAATCCTGATCATGTTCTAAATGTTTTATTATGTCACAGGAACATTACGGAGTAATTTCCCTGTGACATAATAAACTGGAATTACCTGCATATATGATATGCGGCAATTCCAGTTTTTTTGATTCTATATTATTTTTTCTCTATCATCCTACGCATAAAACGGCATCACAAGGAATGCCCAGCATGCAAAGGGTGAGATCACCAATAACGCGGTAACTACTCTATAGATCCAACTTCGTACTTTTTCATTCTTTATAACCTTTTTCAGGATATTATTCCATCCCAGTGTAACGAAATACATCAGCGGATACAGTGCAGGCATCAGATATCTTCCCTGTGCCTGATTATCACTGTAATAAACATAATACATATATAAAATCACAGGTATAATAATAAGCAACACCATCATCAGATGAAATATACCCTCATCACTCCACTTTTTTGATGTAACTTTTGTTCTGACTTTCAATATATCATCTGCTAAAGTCTTCTTCTGCACTATATACATGCTCTTCCTGAGACTGAAAGTTTCTCTCACAAAGAACACACTTAAGATTCCTGCCGCAAAAAATGCAATATACATCTTGCTGACTGTATAAGGCATATATATTTCCATCAGACCAAAAGTACCGATGAAGCTTACACACACGGTCAGTATCCAGTTATGATACCAGCCCGGATCCTGATAAAAGATAATATCTTTCCATGTCCATCCCCACTTTTCCGGTGTAGGATAGAGCGATGGCCTGTAATCTTTTTGTGCATATTTTTCAGCGCATTCCGCACAGGATTTTCTTCCAAGGAAATCTCCATTATACAGAACTGCATTCCGGATAAACCACCATCCGCAAAGTGCCACTGTTACTCCGGCAATTGCAGCACCTCTGCTTAAAAGGAAACGGACCCTCTTTGAAAAAGGCTCCTCTCTGCACAACAATATAGTAAGGCAAAAGAAGAAAAAACTGCACAAGATCCAACCGTATGCATTGAAGTACGATAATGCACATACTGCCATTCCCACTGCAAGCATCATGCAATTTTTCCATGTCCATTTTTCCCTCAGATAGGACGCCCAGGCATACAGGATGATCGCTGCTGCCAGAAGCGCCAGTGAGTCAGTATTTACATAAGTTCCCAGAAAAATCGCCTGCGGCATAAAACCTGCAAGTGCTACAAACAGCCACCTTACTTCTCCGGAATATTTCTCCTTCGGAAATAATTTACCGGAAGCCTTTATTACGAAATATACAGCCCCTGTAACAAACAGTACATCTGCCATACGTGCAGCTTTGATCATGTCTGCTCCCCTTACTCCAAAAAGTCTGGAGATTTTCATAAACAGAGCAGAGACCATATAAGACAGTACCGGATAATACGCATAGGAAATACCCCATACTTCATTTCTCACAGCCGGGTCATCTCCTTTTGGAAGAGCTCCGTGATGCCATAAAATATAATCCGCAACAAGATATCTCATAGGCTCATCCGGTCCTGCATTAAACGGCTGGGTCATTGTCCATGCAGTCATAAGGATAAATGCAAGAAACACAAATGCAATGGTCATACTTTTTTCATTAATCTCTATTCTTTTTTTCTTTAACATATTTTCTTTCACAATCATGATTATTTCAGATTCTCTTTAATGAAAAATCCTGACTTTTCAAAGTGAGATTTGGATTGTAATAAGGATCTCCATTCTTCAGGATTTCCGGCCATTTTTTCTCGAATGTGGCAATCTCTCTGTTGAACCGTGCCACCTTCTCCGGTGTATCTTCAAGACCTCTGGACTTGGATTCATAATGATACAGTTCCGCATATGGATTATACACGATCAGATACCCTGCCTGTCTCAGTTTCATGCAGAAGTCAATATCATTAAATGCAACTGCCAGATCCTCGGAGAGTCCATTAACTGCGTCAAAAGCAGATTTCTTTACCATCATGCAGGCTGCTGTAACTGCACTGTAATCCTGTGCACAGATGATTCTGTGGCAGTATCCGGTAGTACCTCTCTTCTGCATAACGAAACAATGGCCTGCGATCCCGCCGAAGCCGATCACAACGCCTGCATGCTGGATAGTGTCATCTTCATAATAGAGTCTGGCTCCTACTGCCCCCACGTCACTACGCATACAATATCCCAACAGTTCCTCCAGGCAGTCCGGATTAATAATCTCTGTGTCATTATTCAAAAGCAACAGATACTCGCCCTTGGCAAAAGTCGCGCCAAAGTTATTGATGGCTGAATAATTAAAAACGCCATCCCAGTATACCATGTGTACTTTCGGATTTTCTGCTTCCAGTTTCTTGTAATATTCAAAAGTCGCAGGATCTGTACTATTGTTCTCTACGATAATATATTCGTAATTTCTGTAAGTAGAATTCTGCTCAATAGAATCCATACATCTCTTAAGATCGTCAATATGATCTTTATTTGGAATGATGATAGAAATCAGTGGATCATGGTCTCTGATAAACTTCGTTCTGTACAAACCAAGATATTCTCCCTTAGAAACCTCTGCGTTAACCCCGGTCCTGTTGTAATGTTCCTGTACTGCACGTCTTCCGGCTTCAAAAGCATAAAGTTTACTCTCCGGGTTCTCTGCTGTGGAGTCTTCATGACAGCGCCAGTGATACAGAATCTTTGGAATATGATAAATCTCTTCGTCCTTTACTGTTTCTACGCAGCGAAACACAAAGTCATAATCCTGTGCACCGTCAAATTCACTTCTCAGTCCGCCTGTCTTCTCGATAACTTTTCGTGATACCACAAACAAATGGCAGATATAGTTTACTGTGCAGAGCAGATCCGGGTTATAATCCGGTTTAAAATGTGGCTGGAAGAATTTATGTCCATCCATTGACATCTTATCTTCATCTGTGTAGATCACCAGTGTCTGCGGTCTGTCATTCAACGCCTTCACACACTCAAACAATGCATTCGGAGTCAGCTCATCATCATGATCCGCAAAAGCAATGAAATCACCGGCAGCAATTTCAATGGCGCTGTTAGTGTTCTGTGAAATCTGCAGTGCCTCATTATGAGAAACATATTTGATTCTCTTGTCCTTTGCTGACAATTCTTTTAACAGATCTGTCAGAGGTGACTGTGCACCGCTTCCATCAGAGAAACACAGTTCCCAGTTTGAATAAGTCTGATCCTGAAGAGATTCTACCAGTCTGCGCAGGTATTTCTCTGGTGTTTTATATAACGGCACTACAAAGGAAATTTTCGGACTGTATTTAAATGTGGTTTTCTTCTGTTTTTCCAGTTCTCCCTTATCAGGCAGATGATGCCTGATCCATTTCTGGTAATCCGGCGGACCCTGACGGACATTTTTAACTTTCTCAACCACTTTCTCAGCCAGAGCTGTCACGCCTTGCGATTTCCAGTATCGAATGCCTTTTTCTACATATTTATCTACTTTCTTTATCAGAATATCTGCTTTTCTCAGAGGAACAACGTGTACAGTCTTCTTCTCTCCCGCATAGAAAACTACATACAGACACTTACCGGATACATTAGTGATTTCGGAAAAGAACCCTGTCTTTCCCGGATCTGCTGCTTCTTCAAACATCTGTGTTACATCCACTCTGTCTGTTCGCTGAATTTCAGCTGCAACCGGCTGTTTATTGGCATCAAAAATACGAATAGTTACAGGTTTAGACGCAATGGCCCATCCTCTGATACGCACAGCTCCCTGTTCCACTTTTTCTTCTTCGAAATAAACCTGAGGCTTATCTCTTTTTTTATCCAGTTCACGGGCAGTAATTGAAAACCAGGTCTGCTTTTTATCCGCAAACTTTTCATAAATCACCAGCTTGTGATAACTGCTCAGATCCTCCGGAACCTGAATCGTTGCTGTGACCTGTACTCCCTCCATACTCTCCGGATCCTTAAAACGTTCCAGCGCACTTACATTTTCAGATTCTTTCACAGATACTTTCAACTTTTTATTATCCAGATAAACCTCCATAGTCGCTTCTTTCGGCCAGTGACCCTGAATAATATACTGAGTTTTGTCTGATAAATGAAATCTCTCTTTTACTACTTCAAATATTTCCTTAGGCATGTTAATCTCCGTTTCTCTCCAGTTTTCTCAGAGAGCAGTCTGTGTTATTTAATGTCAGATTCGGACTGTAATAAGGATCTCCCTTTAACAGTTCTCTTTCCCATTTTCTGCGGAAGCAATTTACTTCTCTGGAGAAGCGCAGCTGTTTCTCCGGCGTATCTTCCATTCCTCTGGATTTTGATTCATAGTGATATAGCTCTGCATATGGGGTAAATATGATCTTCTCACCTTTACTTCTTACTTTCATACAGAGATCAATATCATTAAATGCAACTTTCAGTTCCTCGTCAAATCCATCAACAGATTTGAAAACCGAAGTTTTTACCATCATACACGCTGCTGTAACCGCACTCATTTCCTGTACGCAGCGCAGTCGTCCCATGTATCCTTCTGCATTCCGCGGAAGTTTACATAAAACATGTGCAGCAACACCGCCAAGACCTACCACCACCCCGGCATGCTGAATGGTATCATCCGGATAGTATAATTTGGCTCCTACCATTCCCACACCTTTCTGCTGACAGAGCTGAAGCATCTCTTCAAGCCAGGAATCTGTAATAATCTCTACATCATTATTAAGAAACAACAGGTATTCTCCCTGTGCCTCTCTTACAGCAAAGTTATTGATAGCAGAATAATTAAATTCTTTCTTCCATGTGAGTATCCGTATATTTGGATATCTGCTTTTCAATGTTTCGTAGTATACAAAGGTCTCTTTCTCTACACTGTTGTTCTCTACGATTATAATCTCATAATTCTTCCAGGTTGTCTTCTCTTCTATGGAAGTAATACAGAGATCCAGGTCATTGATATGATCTTTGCTCGGAATGATAATGGAAATCAGCGGCTGACCCTTGATAGCCAGATGACTTCTGTACCATCCCATTTTATCTGCCAGTTCTACAGAAGCAGAAATCTGCACTCTGTGATAGTGATCCTCAAGTGCCGTTCTTCCTGCTTCCCAGGCTTTCTGCTGCTGTTCTGGCGCAGCTGTTCTTTCATCCTTCATGCTATGGCAGAGAATCCTTGGAATATGCACGATCTGTTGTGCCTGCTCGCTGCATTTTAAGAGCATATCAAAATTCTGAGCTCCGTCATACTCCGGACTGAACCACCCTGTCTGTTCCAGAACTTCCTTACGGACTGCCCAGAACTCACCAATATAATTATTCTCTCTTAATCTGAACAGATTAAAATCCGGCTTAAATTTCGGATTATAATGCTGCTTTCCATCTGCACTGATCTGATCTTCATCTGTATAGATCATGTCTGCTTTTTTCTCAGTAACTGCCTTCACAACCCAGAAAAGAGCATCAGGCGCAGGCACTGTCTCCTGATCTGCAAAGAGAATATAATCTCCCATTGCCAGCTTCAGTGCTGCATTCAAATTCCCGGAATCACCTTTATTTTCTGTAACCTTTTTATAAGAAATGCGAATTTCCTTTTTGTATTTCTTACGTAAAAACTCTCCTGTTTCTTCTCCGTTATTAGCATCCAACAGGCACAGCTGCCAGTTGCCGTACGTCTGGTCTGCATATGCATCGATCACGTTCTTTAATCGTTTTTCATCTGTATCAGACAGAATGATCACAATACTGATCAACGGTGAATAAGAAAAAACAGCATTCTTCTGTCTTTTCAGTTCTTTTCGGAATGCTTCGTGGTCTTTAAGCCAGTCCTCATAATCCTGATCCCCGTCCTTAAGCTGAGAGTTTCTCACATAGCGAACAAATCTGCCAATTCCGTTCTCTTTTATATACGCATAATTTTTCAGTCTATTCTCCAGGGACAGAATTTTCATCTGCTGATAAAGACCAGTATTTTCTCTCTTCAATTTCTTTACATTTACAGTATATGTTTTCTGTACATCCTGCCCGCGAAAGCAGATACAGATATTCTGATTGTGTATGTTCTCCAGATTTACTGTGATGCCAAAGCCAAGATTTCTCTTCTCTTCTTCGGAAATCCCTTTCGCCTCTTCTACATCAGGACGTCTGTGCCTGGTTATCGTACATTCCAGGATTTTTCCGTCTGTACTCTGTACAAATACATCGTCTGAATCCGTCTGATTTACCACCCAGCCCTTAATGGTCAGAATATTTCCCTGCGTAATCTGCTCTTCATCAATATGATATTCTATAAGTTTGTCTGTACAGAATGCTTTTACCTGCTCTGCAGTAGCCTCCCAGATGATTTCTTTTTCATTTTCTGAACGCAGTACAAGCTGTAAATTCTTATTCTCCTGCGCAAACTGCAGAACCTCTGGTATCTTTATTATAAAACCTGCGTTTTTTATTTCTTTTATATCTTTTAAATTCTCAGCTACATCCGCTCTTTCACAGCGTGATGGTTCAGGAAAGGAGAGTTCCTTTCCTGAACCACAAAGAGAAAAATCATATGTTGTCTGGTCCTTGGTTACCGCCCATCCGGTAATTGTCAGAGTATGATTTTCTTTGTCACTGTATATCTTTTTGTCCACACTCCAAAGTATATTTCCCATAATTAATCCTTTTATATCATTATTTACGAAGTGAACGATCCTTTTTTACAGCGCGGTACATTCTCCATGCCCTGCTGTTTTCTACCTGGTCTAACAGAGCTTTTTTCTGCTCAAGTTCCTGATTCATCTGGTCCATAGCCTTTCTCTGCTCTGTATAAGCCTTCCAGAACTTTCTTTCCGCTGTTTTCTTGTCCAGAATTTCCATCTCTATCTCTATAGTCTTCTGATTTTCCGGAACACTGTCTATAATAATCTGCGGATCATCTCCACCAAAGTAAAATTCTCCGCTGGCAATTTCATATCCCTCTGTCAAAAATTCCACAGAGTTTCCATCTCCCCAGTTCAATTTACAGATTTTCAGTCCTTTGCTCAGTTCTCCCGGATCCAGTCGAAGTTTTACCGTATTTGCGGGAAGATTAAATTTCACATGTACCTGTTTACTTCTAAACAGATACCTCACTGAATCTGACTCATTAAAATCGTTACCATTATCCCAGAAAATCTGAAGTTCCTCAAATAATTCCTGTTTCTTTTCTATGAAATATTCTTCTATATCTACTCTTCCAGGAGAAATTTTCTCATACATATTCCTCATTGCTGTATGATTTCCCAATATATATTCCTGGAAATTTCGTTCCATTTCCTCGTAAACATCCATATCTTCCGGCAGAATTCCGGCTTTCTCATAGAAATTTCTGCTCTTAAGACTTCTGCGTTTATCATTCAGTTCGAGATAATAAAAAATCATACGGTAAACCAGAAACTGAGACGGTACAGGGAATGTAAATGTCCATTCATAATCAATAACAGATACTTTGTCACCGGACAGGATAATATTGGCAGGAACAAAGTCAATATTCGACACATCTGTACTCATCAGATCAGAACGAAGTTTCACATCCCCAAATACGCGAACAAATTCCGCTGTTTTTTCAAATGGTTTCTTCTCATGGATATTCTTCAATTTCTGAATATAAGTAAAAAATAATGTCTCAAGTTCCTCTGTTCTACCTTCCTCCAGAAGCTGATCCAGCTTATCTTCCAGAGTAATTCCTGTCAGATATTCCAGTTCTGCGCAGTCACCCCTGAGTGTACAATGATTTACCTCAATTGATTCTTCTTTATACATCCTGGTCAGATCTTCACAGATTGTTTCCAGCTTCTGTACATGTTCTGCAGCATTCTTCTGAGCAGGCATTTTCTTTACTGTAAGCGCTCCGTCAGCTGTCTGACTGATCTCAGTATAAATAGAAAGCTTCTGATCTCTCTCATTGGAAAATTTCACATAAACCGGCTCCATCTGCGGTTGTTCTTTTCCAATCACAAGAAGGAAGGAATTGGAAAACTGTGGATACAGATCATTACTCAGAAGTGTGTTATATACCTGTGACTCCTGAAACAGTCCCAGACGCAGTCTGTCAAAATTGTAATCCTTCATATTCAGTTCGCCGCTGGCAGGGAGATGTCTGTCTGAATGAATACTCATCGGAAATTTATAATCTGGATATGGATAGTACCAGTCAGCTTTTAAGTTTCCTGCATTCTGCAGGATTGCATTAAATTCTTTCTTGGAGAAAGTTTTTACTCCCTTTGTATTGGGATATCCCTGAATTCCCTCAAACAGCGTGCCAAAATGATCTTCTGTGCATCCTGCCCAGTATTTCAGTCCAAGTTTATTCTCAATAGCCAGTATGATCTTTCCGTCTGGTTTCAGATGTCTGGAAATAATTTTCAGAAAATCCACATACGGGTCCTCGCTCTGAATATAAGACTCACCATACTCAAATACGCCGATCAGAGTGATATAATCATATTTCTCTGTAAGGTTTTTCTCAATCTCCTGGAAATTTCCCACAAGAATCTTAAGGTTATCCTGATCTCTGTGTCTATACGCATTGATCTTACTTCTCTTCATGGAAAGTTCAATGCAGGTAACCTCTTTTGCTTTCTCGCAGAGTGCCCCTGTAACAGCTCCGCATCCGGAACCGATTTCCAGAACCTTCTCATCTCCTGTAAAAGGAAGCCAGCTTAAGATATTCTCCCGGATATGAGAAAAATGATAAAGAATCGGCCAGCTTTCCCGTTCACTGATAACTCTGTTAAATTCTTCCGGTGCAAAGTCTCTGGAAATTGCAAGCATTTCGTCTTCTATCGCACCATCACTATATAAATCCTTTCCCGGATAGCACGTGGTATCCAGAATTACTTTTCCGATTTTTTCTTCCATATATATTCCTCGCGCTGTTTTTATTTTCGCCCTGATATCTGCAATCTATTCTCCGCACCGGACTTCCACTTTGGAATCCATATCATAAAATCCAACTGTATTCTTGCTGGAAATGACAGTTATATTACATGCATCGTAAAGTCTGTGAAATACTGTGAAATCTCCATTCTTATACCCGGTACATCCAAACGACAGGAGATACTCTCCCCCCTGAAGATTCATATTCTGTGTAAAAATCACAGTACATACATCCCCTTTTCCGGAACGTTCTACTTTTGCATTTTCATACATGGTATTTGTACCCGTAATCTCTGTGCCCTGAATGTTCTTGAAAGTGTATGCCATGATCGGCTCCTGAATATCCTCATTAAAGCGAACCTTCATACGGATCTTAAACTCGCTTCCTTTTTCAATAGTATTAGAACACATTCCTTTGTCATCGATCACCCGGAAGTCTGTGATTTCGGCCATGCGGCTTCCGTATTCCAGCATATTCGGATTCACCTGAAAATCTCCCAGATTTTCACTGTCTGCTACCTGTATCTGCTCTTCACTGTCAGACTCATTCTGTTTCACAGGATTCTGTCCTACCAGGAGCTGCTTGTACAGGTCAACCATCTGTTTCGGTGAACCCTCATCCAGCTTCACTCCCTTATTCAGTAGCACAACTCTGTCGCAGTACTTGGAAACACTACTCAGATCGTGACTTACAAAAAGGATCGTCTTGCCCTGTTTCTTAAATTCTTCAAACTTATGGTAACATTTCGCCTGAAAAAATACGTCACCTACCGATAATGCCTCATCTACAACCAAAATCTCAGGATCAATATTAATCGCCACAGCAAAAGCCAGACGCACGAACATACCACTGGAATATGTTTTTACCGGCTGATGGATAAAGTCTCCAATGTCTGCAAATTCCAGAATATCATTCAGTCTGGCATCAATCTCTTCTTTTGAAAAACCGATCATAGTTCCATTCAGATATACGTTCTCGAGACCTGAATATTCCATATTGAATCCGGCTCCCAGCTCAAGCAGCGCAGAAATTCTTCCATCTACCTTTACTTCTCCTGCTGTAGGAGTCAGAACACCGGTGATAATCTTCAGAATTGTGGATTTACCGGAACCATTAGTTCCGATAATACCCACACACTCTCCTTCATAAATATCAAAGTTTACATCATGAAGTGCATAATGCTCTTTGTAAAGTTTCTTTCTGGTAAGCCCAAGTGCTTCCTTGAGTCTGTCAGAGGGCTTATCATATAATTTATACATCTTGGTGAGGTCTTTCACCTGAATTACTTTCTTGTTCTCCACGTTATTGTTAATTCCTTTCTGCCATACCTGTATCTCTAAAGTCATTATTCACAGGTAATTCCCTGCAAGGAGTTTTTTTAAAGCACATCTGCAAAATGTATGCGCAGGCGTTTAAATACCCATCCGCCAAATAAGAAACACAGTATTGTAAATATCCAGAAATAAATAGTCCATCCTGCATGTTCCCAGAACCAGGATTTCATCAGAAATGTATCTCTGTATCCGGAAACAACATAATATATCGGATTCAGTTTCAAAATCTTCATAATTACAGGATGTCCCTGCAAAGGTGAATTCTCAACGATCCACATGATCGGTGTGAGCCATACACCTACCTGAAGTGCGATATTGATGATCTGTGTCAGGTCTCTGAAAAAAATAACAATCGCACTGGTCGCATAGGATAATCCAAGTACCAGAATGAATACGCATCCACTGTAATAAATGAGCTGCAAATAATAAAGATCAGGAAATTTCCCATAAGCAGCATACAGAACAATCGTAAACAGTACAAAAAATGCATGTACAAACATAGCAGAAATAATCTTGACTACCGGAAGAACACTGATATTAAAGACTACTTTTTTTACCAGATAGTTATATTCCAGCAGAGAGTTCGTTCCTCCGATCAATGCATCCTGGAAAAAGAACCATGGTACGATACCTGCTACCAGATACAGAACAAAGGGAACTCCCAGATCTCCGGTTCCTGAGCGAAAGCCTACAGAGAATACAAACCAATATACCAGAATTGTGATCACAGGCTGAATAAACGCCCATACGATTCCAAGATAAGAGCCGGCATATCTTGTTTTAAAGTCATTCTTTGCCAGCTTTGCCACAAGCCGTCTGTTTTTATAAATATCCTTGGGTAAAGAAAAAATTGTACTCAATCTCTTGTTCTCCTATTTGCGATAATCCTTGAAGCTTCCCCATTTTGTATCTTTGTCAGAAAAGCTTAATTCCATTCCTTCCGGGATCGGCCATTCCACTCCGATATCAGGATCATTCCAGATCAGACCACCCTCATCGTTTGGATGATAGAAGTCAGAGCATTTATAAACAAATTCTGCATGATCAGAAAGTACCAGAAATCCGTGTGCAAATCCCTTAGGAATAAAGAACTGTTTTTTGTTCTCTGCTGAAAGTACAACACCGAACCATTTTCCGTATGTTTCGGAACCTTCGCGAAGATCTACTGCTACGTCAAATACCTCTCCGTTTACTACACGGACCAGCTTATCCTGCGGATAATTAATCTGGAAATGCAGTCCGCGGAGTACTCCTTTGTGAGAGCTGGACTGGTTGTCCTGTACAAACTCCACATCAATTCCGGCTTCTTTAAAATCATTGTAGTTATAGGTTTCCATGAAATATCCTCTGGCATCTCCGAAAACTGTTGGTTCTACTACTTTTAATCCCTTGATTCCGCCACACTCTGTTACTTTGATTTTTCCCATTTTGTTTTCCTCTTTTCTGTTAATATTTATTCTGTATCCGTTCAGCCAACTATCGGCGCTACCTGTATCTTCGTTCTTTCTTCGCAAGTGCAATGCAAAGAATAATCAGAAGCAGGATCATGGCTGCTCCGATGATCAGCAGGATTTTTCTCAGTTGGATCTTTTCTGCTAAAGTCTGCCCTTTTTCTACATCATTTTGATTGTCCTGAGTTATTTCTTCGCCAGACACTTCTGCATCAGAACCGTTCTCCGAAACAGTGTCTGCCGCTGGTTCAGGAGTGGGCGTTGCTTCCGGAACTGTAACACTTCCCAGAAGATAATCACCATAATAATAGCTGTCTACAGTCTCTCCGTTTTCCTGTCCTTCCTGAACTGTCAGATTATCCACAGTCACTCCGTTTGGCAGAAGGATTTCTCCACCATTTACCTGTGTCTTTGTGAAATTCTGATAACCGTAATTAAGCAATGCCGTAGAATCCGTACTTGCAATGGCAAGGTCTCCTGCCTTCATAGTAACTGCAATATAAGTGGTGCCATTTCTCTCTGCTGCTGTTACAAGCGTATTCCCCGCCTCACTGGTATATCCGGTTTTGCCGCCGATACATCCCTCATAGTAATAGCCGCTCTCCGGTGCCAGCATTGGATGATGAGTATGCAGCACTCTTGATTCACTGTTCATGTTCGTAGGTTTGATCGTATAATCTGTAGCACCGATTATCTTACGGAATTTCTTATTTTTCAGCCCCTCACGCATAATCAGCGCCATGTCATGTGCAGTGGAATAATGATTCGGATCCGGAAGTCCGCTGGCATTTGCAAAATGTGTGTTAGTACAGCCAATCTCTGCTGCACGCTGATTCATCATATCTATGAAATTCTGCTCTGTGCCTCCTACATGTTCCGCAATCTGAGCTGCCACTTCATTGGCAGAGCGAATGACAAGTGCATAGAGACATGATTTCATACTCATTATTTCTCCCACCTGCATTCCAATATTTCCGGAATCCCAGCTGATATCGCGGGTTCCAGTTTCAGTAAACACTACATCCTCCCTCAGCGGGCAATTCTCCACTGCAAGGAGCAATGTCATTATCTTGGTAATACTTGCAGGATAGCGGATTTCATCTCCACCCTTACTGTACAGAACAGTTCCTGTGTCTGCGTCCAGCAATACGCCTGTTTCAGATGTAATCTCAGGGCCTGTGGGCCATCCCGGAATCTCATTAGTTGAAATAGATGCCGTGGCTGCTGTTTCAGTTGTCGAAGCAACATCCTGCGCAGTTCCTTCGGCTGCTGAACAAATCTGTAAAGATGTCAGTGCAACTGCTCCGGAAATCAGAGCAATTTTAAATAAATAGTTCCATTTTTTCATAATAATGTGTCCTCTTAATTCGTCTGTCCATTTCAGTCTCAAAATCCGTCAAACGAAGCAATCGTATCTGTGATGTATTTCACATCTTCCATATCAAGATTATAAAACAACGGCAGTCTTAACAGGCGTTCACTTTCCTTTGTCGTATAGACATCTTCACCGGAAAATCTGCCGAATTTCTCTCCTGCCGGAGCAGAATGAAGCGGCACATAATGAAATACACTGCAAATTCCCTTTTCCCGGAGATAGCTCAACAGTCTGGTCCTCACCTGAATATCGCGCACCTTAATATAATACATATGTGCATTATGGCTGCATTCTTCAGGTACATACGGCTGTTCTATCTTGCCCTCTGCTGCAAGATGTGCAAGGTTCTTATGATAATAATCATAAATTTTCATTCTTTTATTAAAAATTTTATCACGCTCTTCCAGCTGTGCATACAGATATGCTGCATTCAGCTCACTTGGAAGATAAGAGGAACCATAGTCCATCCAGCGGTACTTGTCAACCTGTCCGCGGAAGAACTTGCTTCTGTCTGTACCTTTTTCTCTGAGAATTTCCGCTTTCTCCTGATAATTATCATCATTAAAGAGAATTGCTCCGCCCTCACCCATAGTATAATTCTTGGTCTCATGGAAGCTGTAACATCCAAAATCTCCGATAGTTCCAAGAGCTTTACCTTTGTAATAGGCATCCACTCCCTGAGCCGCGTCTTCAACAACTTTCAGATTATATTTCTTCGCGATTGCCATAATCGTATCCATCTCGCAGGCAACTCCCGCATAATGGACCGGTACGATAGCCTTTGTCTTCTCTGTAACTGCCGCCTCGATCAGTTTTTCATCTATATTCATTGTATCCGGTCTGATATCAACAAATACGATTTTTGCTCCTTTTAATACAAATGCATCCGCAGTCGACACAAATGTATAAGACGGCATAATTACCTCATCTCCAGGTTTAATATCTGAAAGATGTGCTGCCATTTCCAATGCGTGAGTGCAGGATGTGGTAAGCATTACATGCTTCACATTAAAGCGATCCTGCATCCACTGTGAACATCTCTTTGTATATTCTCCGTCTCCGCAGAGCATTCCTCTCTCCACAGCATCGCGGATATAATCAAATTCCTTGCCTGTAAAGGCAGGTCTGTTAAAATCAATCATTTACTTTCTTTCCCTTTTCGTAATCAGGTATCTTATTTCTGTAGGCAACTTCTTTCCCCTCCGGATCCCGGATGCTCATTTCACTGAAAAATTTCTCAGTCTCTGTTTCCAGCTGTCCACGTGTATCTGTTTCTATATAATACAGTGCCAGATATGGATTCGGACCATATTCTATCACATATTCCCCTTCCTTGTAAAAGATCCATGGTTTTACCACACATTTCTCTTCTGCAAGCCGACAGGCTGTCTTCTGATCCGCAATCTGAAGCTGTCTTCCCTGAAAGTACAGTACTGCACCATATTTCTGCGGAATATGAATATCATGCTGCGCAAACATTTCCTGTATCTTCTCTTTTTCATAGAGATAATCCAGCAGAAGCTCCTCTATCTGAAATCCATAGACCATATCTGTCAGTTCATGCTCATAGCCAAAGAAACGTCCGGCAATCTCACACACCTGGATTCCCTTTCCAGGTTTCCAGAAAAACTGCATAGACAAGGCACCTTCCGTCTGTCCTGTATATTGAATATATCTCTGCAGAACATCTGCGGCATCTCTTTCTACATCCGACAGAAAACGGGATGGGTAAACATTTCGTGTGCTGATAGGAAGCATTCCTTCTTCTGCCTCGGTTTTCTCACGGTCTGCAATGCTTATGATATTTACTCTTCCGTCCGTCACCCAGGTCATCATATTAAATTCATAACCGTCATTATACTCCTCGATCAGAATTTCCTGAGAGTTGGTATACTCCACTGTCTGCAGGGCTTTTTTTCTGATCTCATTCTGGTCATGGATAATAAAGATTCCTCTTGAGCCATATTTGTCCAGCGGTTTACTGATCAGCGGATACTGTACGTCTGAGACACTCTTTCGTATCTCATCTTCTGTTCCCTTTTTCAGCAAATCTACAGAAATCTTACGAAATCCCGGCGTTGGAAGGCCAAGTTTCTCCAGTACCTCTCTGCATGCGGATTTATCTCTGTACCATGGAAGCTGTTCTGGTTTCAGATAGCAGGGCAGACCTGCTTTGTCTGCGATCTTTGTCATGCACTCCAAAAGCAGATCTGAAAATGAAGTAATGATTCCGTCTACTCCTTCCTCTCTGCACATCTGGGCAATAGCATCAATATCTGTTACAGGAATCGTATAATCCTTATCTGCATATTCTCTTGCAACGCCATTCGGATAACCATCACATACAATAGTCTCATAGCCTCTCGCCTTTGCTTTTCTGACCAGTTCTGTAAATTCTCCAAGGGTACCTAAAATCAGCACTTTATGTTTCATTCTAATCCCTCACATTCTCTGACAACGGCCGCCATATATTTCATATCCTCCGCTCCATAACGCTGATCGCATGGAAGAGGCAGAATATCAGCTGCCCAGGTGTATTCCAGACTGTTTTTCTCACAATTCTCAATGATATTCTTCCAGTAAGTTGGCACAAAAATCTTCTTTGCTGCAAGTCGTCTGCGAAGTTCCATTCCATTGACATGAAAATATGGATACGCAAAGGGTCCTTCCGGAATAACCTGATTAAACACACTCTCTGACGGAAGCAGTTCTTTCAATATTCGGTAATTCTTTTCTCTTTTCTCTTTTGAACTATTATAATCCACAGCTTTCAGCAGATTCTGCGTAAGTCCGGACATCTGCCGAAGTTCCATTCCATCATACTTTGCTGCATTTGCAAGCATATCTTTATAATAAGTTCCTGCATCCTGCTCATAGCGTCCCAGAATATGCTTCATACGCTCTGCCGAATAGTCCTTTTTCCTGTTCTCTGTTAATTTAGCATCCGTTGACAGGTAAGCACCATCACTGACACCCCAGAATTTTCTGCAGGAATAGAGAGTATCTATGCCTTTCAGCGGTCGCTGGAAAAATGCATGGGTATGATCTACCACAATATTTCCATATATTTTTTTATACTCCATGATCCTGGAATCTGACAGCTGACCGTAATAGTTGACCAGATACAAACATTCATCCTCCGGAAGTTGTCTTTTCGGATACAAAATCTCCAGTTTCTCATTCAGATGATAAAATTCTGTCTGTATGTTATTTTCACGGCAGATATGTACCACAGACTCACACAGAAAATAAGGCAGAATAATCTTCTTACATTTTCTGCTCTTTAATAGCCACAGCAGAGCTGTTCTTCCGAGATTTACTCTGTATAAATCAGAATAGTATTCTTCACCCGGCATCTCTTCCAGCTGAAAATATCCGCCAATTTCTTTTGTCATTATTCGTCTGTGTCCTCCTGACGTATTACATAATGAGGCATTTTTTTTGCTTCATTAAGTATGTTCATTAAATAAATTCCCATAATTCCGATTGATAACAGGATAAGACCAAAAAATGCCAGCATAACCAGCATCAGTGAAGTCCATCCTTGTACAGATACTCCCAGTGTAAAATATCTTACCAGATAATAAATCGCCATTACCGCACTGGCCAGAAAACTGACGATTCCGATATTTCTCACCAATAGAAGCGGAAATGCAGTATGTGCAGTGATATCATAAATTAAATCCTTGACTAATCTTTTAAAAGAATATCCACTCTTACCATATGCTCTGTCTGCATGTTGAACCGGAACATTGATAATACGGTTTGAGCTCAGAATCAGAAGATTTCCAATCTGCGGAAGATAAGTGTTTGTTTTTATCATTGCATCTACAAGGAATCTTCGAATCAATCTGTAACTTGTAATCTGCAGGCTGGGATCTTTCCCCAGCATTTTGGATGTTGCCCATACGGAAAACTTCGTTCCAAGTTTACGGATTGGTCCATGCTTTCTGCCTTCGTAGCTTGCGATGATAACATCTACATCAGGTCTCTCCTGCATAGTTCTTACCATCTTTGGAAGTTCTTCAGGCTGATGCTGCAGATCATCATCCATTGTTATCACAAATTCTCCTCTTACATGAGCAAATCCACACAAAAGTGCTGGATGCTGTCCGAAGTTCCGTGCCATCTGTATAATACGAACCCTGCGGTCTTTTTCTCTGAGTTCTTTCATAATCTCAAAGGATCTGTCTTTAGATCCGTCGTCCACAAGGATCAGTTCAAAATCTTCTTTCAGAGTTTCTCGAAATACCTTCTCTAAACGGGTATATAGTTCTCCCAGTGTATGTTCAGAATTATATACAGGAACAACCACTGAATATAAGCTCATATGCTTTTCCTTTCTCTTTTCATCTTTTTGCAATCATTTTTATCATATCATTTTCAACATTTCTTTTCAAGTTTGATCCTGTACAAACCTTGACTTCTCAGTCTTTTTATGTAAAATAAACTATAACTGTTCAGCACCTTCACAGTTATAAGTCAAAATTCATTAAAAATCGCTTTTAATAATGTGTTTTCGACCTGTATATTTAAGGATTTGGGTATTTTTTCCAAACACATCTTAGATTCAGGATACTGAATAGCAGCAATAAACGGTATATAAAGTAACAGATAAATCCATGTACCTATTGCTTATTTACGATACAGACACCCATTCGGAGTCCAGATTATCAGGAGGTATTATGTCAAAAATAAAAGACTACATACAGCTGCATTTAAATATTCTGCTGTTTTCACTGACAAGCGTCTTTTCCAAGGCTGCTTCTGTTCAATATAATAAACATGGCCTGAGCAGTCCTATGCTTTACCTGTTTATGTTTCTGATGGTTGCCAATTGCGGAATTTACGCAATCACCTGGCAACAGGTGATTAAGAAATTTTCTCTGTCCACTGCCTATGCAAACAAGAGTGTATATCTCCTGTGGTCGCAGATCTGGGCGGTTATTATTTTTCATGAAAACCTGTCAATTCAGAATATCATTGGTATTCTGGTAGTTTTAATCGGAGTATGGACGGTACAGAGATATGAATAGAATGTTTATTTTAATTATGCTGGGAGGAACTTTTTTTTCTGCTGTCTCCCAGATACTTTTGAAACAGAGCGCAAATATCAAATATGAAAGCCGAATCAGAGAATATCTTAATTTTCGTGTAATCCTGTCTTATACAATATTTATGCTGATTCTTTTGCTGAACACATGGTGTTACACAAAGGTGGATATGCGCTATGGCCCGGTGATTGATACTGCTGCCTATGTATTTGTCCTTCTTCTCTCTCATTTTATATTAAAAGAAAAGATCACCAGAGGCAAAATCATTGGTAATCTTATCATTATTGCAGGAATCCTGATCTATACAATCTGAGAACCCGAAA
This sequence comes from uncultured Blautia sp., assembly GCA_905209435.1. The sequence continues at coordinate 25,529 of CAJLTE010000007.1, forward strand.
ATCCTGACAAATTTTATATCACCAGATACCACATTATAAAAGGTCTCATTCAGACAATTGCTGTTTAATAGCATTATCTGAATGAGACCTTTTTATTTCAATCTCTTTATTTTTGTACTGTCCGGTAAGCATTCATTTTATGTCAAATACAGACACAATATCCTGTCAGACGGATATTCGTAATTGAAGCAGAGTATCTACTTAATCTGGTTAAACAGACGGATCTGTCGGATCAAAGTTTCCTGCACCTCTTAATGGAGTCAGCGGTTTCTTTCCAAGAGGTCCTTTCAGTGCATCATCAGCTTTATATACGCCGCTGATAATACTGATCGGTGAACCGTTACAGTGTTCATATACCCATTTTGCATCCGCAACACATGTTCTGATACATCCATGTGATGCCGGATATCCAAGCTTATTATACTCTCCTGCCGGAAGATTAAATGCATTCTTCTGGCTGCTGGCTACAGAATGAACAAAGATTCCACCCATACCGGCTCCGTCTACATGTGTTCCATACTGTCCCCAGGATGGTCCCATCAGAGGCTGCCATCTTAAACTCCTGCTCAATGTAAAATTACCATATGGCGTTGGCGTACCTGATAAACCTACTGATACACGGATTGTCTTTACTGGAATTGTTCTTGCTGCATCTGCATAGATTGTCATAACTCCATTGACCTGCTCTACCTGTACATAATACGGACCTGTATATCTGCTTGTCAGATCTGTGATACGGTATCCATTCTTATCAAAATAGTACAGAATACCATTAATTCTCATACTCTTGTTTCTTGCAAAACCATTTCCGGTTGGATCAATATATCTTACAAGATTCTTTGCATTACTTACAATTACCCAGCCTGTTGTGTATTTACCATTTGAATCAAGATAGCCATTCACGCCATTCTTCTTCATAAACTGGTTCGTCTGGATTACATAATCCTTCAGATAATAGTAATTGCCATTGAATTTTTTCCAGTTGCTCTTATACAGAGTTCCTTTGTAAGATGCAAGATACCAGTTATTTTTGTAGCGCACCAATGTGCTCTTATATACTTTACCTTTATGCTGTGTAGAAGAGGAAACTTCAAACAGATATTTCCTTCCATTGATTTCTGTTAAACCACTGGCAAGTTTTCCTGATGGTCTGAAATAATAACCTGAGGAAGTCCACTTATCTGTATAATGATTTCCCTTGGAATCAAAATACAGCCAGCCAAGGAATTTACCGCTGGTGCTCACCAGTTTCTGCCAGCCGTGTTTCTCGACAATTCTTCCTGCTGAATTGCCAAAGTAATAATAGTGATCACATGCTTTTGCCCATCTTCTGGTCCACGTAGCTCTCTTACCATTTGCAGTGAAATAATATCTGTAATTACCATACTTCACTATCTTGTCTCTGTAGATCGCACCATTACTGTCTGTACAGTAAATAGCACCATTTGCAGCCTTTTTCATTGTTGCTTTAAGAACATATCCCTTGGAATCCAGCAAATAAATGCCACTTCCCTTATTCGGGATAGATGTGGCAACTATACCTCGTTTATAATATTTACCAATATCTTTAGGGTCTCTTCCTTTTATGAAATAGAGCCAGCGTTCTCCCTTGGAGGTATCTGCACGAAGCCATCCATCATGAAACATCTTTCCAGGAATCCCTTCACTCTTCGGATTGAAATAGTAAAGGTTTGTTTCACCATTAGCTGTGATAGTAATCTCACCTGTTCGCGGTTTTCCGTCAGAATCCAGGCAATAATAATCTCCGTTGATTTCAAAATATCCTGTATATGTACCTGCTTCTTTTGCTTCTTTTTCAAGCTCTTCAACTGTTTTCAGAGTACCATTCTCGTCATAATACTGAAACAGAGTTCCTGTCCATTTCCATGTGCTCTTCAACTGTTGGCCTACATTAGACGCATATGGAGTAATAGCCTCACCCTCACAGCCAGCATAGGCAACAGCTTCCTCAACAGTTGTAAAATATGACTGATTTGCCTGTGCTTCAGTTTCTTCATCAGAAGTATCTGTGCCATCCGTCTCTGCAGCCGCTACTGTAGTATCCTGTTTCACTTCAGCCTGGCCTGTTACAAGAATCCCATTTTCATCAAACAGATAATATCCTGTATGAAATTCTCCCTTATATTCTGTACTGATCTTTATGATACCATCTGCTGCAGTAAAAAATTCTGCCTCTTCAGCATCTGCTGAAGTCACATCTGTTGTATCTGTTACAGCTGCGTCTGCAATAGCAGACGTATCTGACATTCCATCATCTGTACCATCTGCTGCATCTGTATCATTCAACACTGCTGCATCTGGTTCGCTCTGTGGCTCATCTGTAGTTTCATCGTTATCTACGTCATCCACATTTTGATTGTTTTCATCTGTATTCTGATCCTTCACCGGCTTACGCAGCTTAAATCCGTTCTCTGTACTGATCCAGTCCTCCGCTTTCACTGCAACAGCACCTTCTGTATCTGCAGTATCTGTTGCAACTGTCGGAATCTGTTCCTGCTGTCTGTCAGACTCCCCGGCAGTTCCCGATGAAAAAGCATCATCTGCTTCATCCTGGAATGACATATCTGTATTCTCTTCTCCTGAAGAAAAAATATCCTCTTCAGAATCAGCAACTGTTTCCTGTTGTTCAGCTGCATCTTCTGCTTCGACTGTTTCTGTTGTCTGTGCTGTTACCTGCACAGCAGCTTCATCTGGTGAAGTAAATGCAGCAGCACCTGTTTCACTGACAGTTGCCATTGTCATAACAAGGCTCAGCGTAACCGCAATCAATCTTCTTTTCACAATAATCTCCTCCTCTTTTATTCAGCATTTCTTTTGTATCGTTACTGTTCACTCAATGCGCAGCAGCTTTACATTTCTGTGACTATTCGCCAAGGCCACTGTTGATAGCCCCCACAAGATTATCCAGAGCTTCCTGTTCATCAGCACCTTCACACATAATTTCTATCTCGTCTCCACATTTCACACATGCTCCAAGTACACTGAGAACACTCTTTGCATTTGCCATTCCTCCATCATAGGAAAATGTTATCTGTGACTGGTATTTCATTGCCTCATTGCACAAAACCCCCGCAGGTCTCAGATGAAGACCTGTGGGATTCTTAACCATTACTTTCTTATTAACCATTTTATCTGTTTCCTCTTATTCCTTGCTGTCGTCATCAGCAGCAGTTCCCGATGAGATCACAACTTCTGTAGTTACATCTTCTACTGTCTCATAACCATCTGGTAAAACAATCTTAACAGGAACTTCGTAATCTCCTTCCGCTTTGCCTTTGAGGTTGATAGATGCTTTAATATCCTTCTGCGCATCCAGTTCATCCATATCTTTCGTATCTGACTTGATGCGTACCTCAATCTGAGCAGTTTCAAATGTCACCTGCAGATCATCCGGTTTATTCTTAACCTCAATGTTCTTTGTTGAAACATCAAACTCTCTGCTTCCAATAGGCAGGATACTTACTGATACCCATACATCCTCACTGGAATCACTGGTAAGCTTCACATTATCCGGCAAAAGATTATTAAGGCTGATCTTTTTCTCCACATCCTTGGACTCTCCGGAAATATCAATGCTGTCTGACGGTATCGTGATCACATTATTATTCTCAGCAAGAGTTTCGAGACCTTCTGTGCTTCCTGCGACACTGATCGTATCAGGTACAGTCTTGACAGCGCCCACTTCATAGCCGTCTTTCGGAGTTCCCACATATTCCGCGGAAATCTTCACTCCCTGACGTATTTTCCAAAGTCTGGCTGTCACTACTACTTTCGCATTATTCTCTATTCTTAAGGAATTCATCTCTGAATCAGAAAGTGCTTCCTGATTCTTGTCAATAATCGTAAGATTTACATCTTGTGTAAAGTCCTGTGTATTGCCATCGAGCTCGATCGTAGCGTTTACCTTATCTATTTTATTCACCAGCGTCTTAGGACCTGTAATCCTCACTTTCTCCGGATTAGCTGTCAGACTTCCTACTTCGTAATCCTTACCCGGCTTTGTATCTCCGCGGCTTACATTAACTACAAATTCCTGAGTTTCTTTTTCATCCAGATTCACGCTGAGATTCTGTGGGGTAACCTTAATATCATTGGCTGTTACACCCGGTACAGAACAGCTTACTGTAATCGGAACCATGACCGGATTTGTATCCAGGCTTACTGCCTGCTGCAGATCAGCCACAGCAGAAATATCAGTAACCTTAATCCGGTCTCTGATCTTCTTTGATGCTGTAATAGCAATTTTAACAGAATCCTGATTCTGTTCAGGCATACACATCTTTCCGATCGTATCTGAGGATTCTACATATTCCTTGTTGATAAGTTCTACATTATTAATCGTATAATAATTAGTTCCTATCGGATTATCTATATTTACAACGATCAGCCATACCACAACAGCTACTGCAACAGACATGATCTTAAGAGGGATATTATCTGTTATTTTTCTCTTCTTCATGCTTCACTCTTCCTTTCAGTAAATGACGAAGTTTGCTGTTGTCTACAACCTGTTTGTTCTGTGCTTTCACAAGAATCTCTCTGAGTTTGGCACTGTTCAGTCCCCTGGTCAGCTTTCCTCCCTGGGCTACAGATACCTGCCCGGTCTCTTCTGATACAATGATCGTAACGGAATCTGTCTGCTCACTGATACCCACACCAGCCCGGTGTCTCGTTCCCAGCTGTTTGCTCAGTTCCATATTATCCGATAAAGGAAGATAACATGTTGCAGCTACGATCCTGTTCTCTCTTACGATCACAGCACCGTCATGAAGAGGTGTATTATGCTCAAATATATTGATCAGAAGCTGGCTTGTAAGGATTGCATCAAGGTTAATACCCGTTCTGATATAATCTGTCAGAAGTTCATTCTGCTCGATTACGATCAGAGCGCCCGTCTTGACTTCCCCCATATCAAAGCACGCCTTGACCAGTTCGCTGATGGTTTTATCTGTAAATCTCTCCTTTACCTCTTTACCTGCATCAAAAGGTATCAGTGAAGCCATGATCTTCTTCTGGCCAAGCTGTTCCAGAACCTTTCGAAGCTCAGGCTGGAAGATAACGATCACGCCTACGATCAGTGTACTTGCCAGGTTTGAAAAGATCCAAAGGATCGTATTCATCCGGAAAATGTACGCTACAAGAATAAAGAGGAGAACAACCAGTATACCCTTAAGCAATGTATACGCATGAGTATATTTAATCCATACCATAAACTGGTATACAAAAAATGCGATCAGTGCAATCTGTATAATATCGATAATACCAATTTTAGGAAATGCCATTCTTGACAGTATCTCTATCAGATTTCCTGAAATGTTCTGCATACAGTTCTCCTTTCTTTATTAATATCCGCCCCGCCTGATTCGTTCTGATTATAAATTCTTTAATGATTCTTCCAGTTTCTTTTCAAAATCAACATTGTCAATTTCTTTATTTCTCTCTACCGGAGCTGCATCTTCCTGCAGTTGTATTGTATTCTCATCACCGTGGAAAATAGGGTTTGCATAAGAAACAACATTATCCTGCATCTGTTTCTCGTCTCTTGCCGGCTCCCCGTTGATCTTCTTGATACTTCTCTCAGAAGTAGCAACTGTTGCCTTCGGAACCGCTTTTACATAATAATAATACTCGTCATCTTCATATTCCAGCCTCTCTGTCCGGGTATAATCCCCTCCGAATACAAAGAATTCCAATACCAGACCAATTACAACAGAAATCAACGTATAAATAATCAGTGCTACTACATCTATATCCAGGCCAAAATAGAATCCACCCGCCAGAATCACAAGTACATATACGACTCCGCCTGCGATAATAGCAATTCTCCATGCATAGTCAAAAGAACGGGTACGGATAAGATTTACCAAAAGAACTACTACGATAAAAGCAATCACTGTAATCCACATTCCCCAGTTTTGAACAATTCCATCAGCCAGATGTTTCAGCTTATCAGCCATCGCAACATCTGTATTCTCCAGATATTTACTCTGTACACGAATGAAACGGATAAAATAATAAACCATTACACCACATCCTGCCGGAAGTGCAGAAGATGCATTACACAAAAGCCCACTTCCGATAGGAAGAAGTGTCGGAACACTAAATCCAAAAGAAAGCGGAGTAAATACCAGAACAAGGTTATTACCTGCACTGAATCTCAGGAATAAGATCGTCATAAACAGAATCAGCACCAGCATAAATCCGGCAACTTCTATTCCCACTGCATAGCTGTGCGCGATCATCAATACAAATCCAACAAAAATCATTACACTTGACGGTAAAATAGAACAGATCAAAGCAAGGATCAGCACAATAAATATATTATTAAGCTGTGTCATATATCCCATATTTGCATTAATCCATTCAAAGTAAACTAACGCCAGTATAAATCGTAAAACAGGCAGGATATAAACCTCATACTGACTGTATAAGTTCTTAATTTTCTGTTTTAATTCAAGTAATGCTGTCATTTTCTATATCCTCCTGAAACTCCTCTGATTGAGGATTTTTTCTCTTCACGGCTGTATATTTTATTTAACTGTGTAAGTTCTTCGTAATAGCTCTTGACACTCTTCTTTGCCTTCCGGTATTTCACAGTATATTGAATATACGTCAGAACGGAAAATAATACCAGAACTGCCACATAGCCCAAAATCGCTTCCACTCCCAGCGAAACAAGGTTCATCTTATGAATATTATCTATCAGATATTCACCAAAATATGCTGCTATTCCGGCCAATACAAGGCAATAGCCGATCGTGACAAGGAAGAAATTCTTGATCATGGCAAGTCCGATATAATCACTTCTGTAATACTTGCTGACCGGAAGATATTTCTTTCCTTCACCCTGTTCATACATGGCAAGTTTGTTCATGATTTTTATCTTCTCTTCATTTAACATAAATAACTCCTTACTGCATGCTTTCGTTTTCCCTTTTTATCTATAATCATACAGATTAATTGTAACATATATCATTATTTATGAAAAGTGTTTTTTCTCATGTCCTTCCTATGCAGACTGTAAGAAAATAAACATTTTCCGCCCCTTTTTTCTTGAGGCAGGAAGCCATGGCATCTATGGTGCTTCCGGTTGTATAAACATCATCTATTACCAGAATATCCTTCCCTCTGACATCTCCTGTCACACAAAATGCCTTCTCCAGATTCTTTCTTCTCTGCAGAGCATTCAGTTTCTTCTGGGATTTCGTTTTTATATTCTTCTGTACAAGTCCCATATCAGCAGGGATACCAGTATATCGACTGATACGCTCTGCCAGATATGCAGCCTGATTAAACCCTCTCATACGTTCTTTAGATCTGTGCACGGGCACCGGTACGATCAGGTCTGGCTTCCATTCCCGCAATTCCATCTTTGCATATCTGTACATTGCCTTTGCATAAAAATCTCCATATTCTCTGCAGCCATAATATTTATAACGGGTAACAGATCTTCTCATACTGCTGTCATAAACAAAAATACCTCGCCCCTGTTCAAACATATGCTTCCGTTTCTGACAATCTCTGCAGAACTCACCTTTTTCTACAGGTTTTCCGCATTTAAAGCATCTGGGATGCCCTATAGGATGAAGCATTGTCTCACATTGAGGACAGATCATTCTTTTCTGATCTTTCAGAATTTTCTGACAGACCGGGCAACGTCTTGGATAAAAAATATCAGACATCTTTTCCAGAAAACGTTTCATTTCTGCTCACCTTTCATTATTCTACGCTCTGTTCTGCCATCCTCTGTATTTCTTATCTTCTTTTTATCTCCGGTATTTCAGTCCTTATATATCTGTGATCAGCCCCGCTGTTCTCCATAGCATCATTCAGTTCAATAATACGTTCATCCAGAGCACTGTAGCGTTTCTGCTGTTTCTCGTTGCGGATCATCTCTGCAAAAGTTTCCTCATTTCCCACAACAGTTACGCACTTTCTCGCTCTTGTAACTGCTGTATAAAGTAAATTTCTGTTCAGGAGCATATGCGGACCTGTCAGCAGCGGAAGTATCACTGCCGGATACTCAGATCCCTGAGATTTATGAATCGTAATAGCATAGGCCAGTTCCAGTTCCTCCAGCTGCTTAAACGAATAAATGGCGAAGCGTCCATCTTCAAATTCCACCTCTGCAGTCTCAGCAAACTCATTAATTTCTTTAAGGATTCCGGTATCTCCGTTAAATACACCGACTCCCTTCTCGATCACAATCCCATATCTTCCGCGAATTTCCCATTCCATTTGATAATTGTTCCTGATCTGCATGACCTTATCTCCTGTACGGAACAACCGGTCTCCAATCGCTTTCTCCGGTTTTCCGCTTTCAGGCGGATTCAGGTATCTCTGAAGGATCTGGTTAAGGCGTTCCACGCCCAGAAGCCCTTTTCTCATAGGGGTCAACACCTGTATCTCAAAAGGTTTCGCATCCACATAACGGGGCAGTTTCTCCTGGATCAGTGCGATCACCACTCTGATAATGATGTCCGCATCATATCTCTTCAGAAAAAAGAAATCACGACTCTTGTTATTAATCTGTACCTGCTCACCTCTGTTGATTTTATGTGCATTCACAACAATATCGCTCTCAGAAGCCTGACGGAAAATCTTTGTCAGCTCTACTACAGGGAAACAGCCACTGTGAATAATATCTCTCAGGACATTTCCAGGTCCCACACTGGGCAGCTGATTCTCATCGCCTACCAGAATCAGTCTGGTCCCGGCTGTAACAGCCAGAAGAAGAGAATGCATCAGATGGATGTCTACCATAGACATCTCATCAATAATGATCACGTCTGTCTCCAGCGGATTCTGCGCATTTCTCTCAAATTTTGCAGAATGTCCGTCTCTCTCCTCCTCAGGCATTCCGTTCAGTTCAAGAAGCCGATGGATAGTCTGTGCTTCATATCCTGTTGTTTCTGTCATTCTCTTTGCTGCACGTCCGGTAGGTGCAGCCAGGCGAAGTTCTGCGCCCTCACCTTCAAAAAAACGTATAATAGCATTAATGGTAGTTGTCTTACCTGTACCCGGTCCACCTGTCAGGATAAACAAACCATGACTGGCAGCCTCAGTCACTGCTTTCTTCTGCATTTCATCCAGAACCGTTCCTGTTTCTTTCTCAATCATGGCAATTCTGCGCTGGACAAGCTGTTCATCCTCGGGGCACAAAATATTCAGTTCATTAAGCATACGGGCAGTATTCAGTTCCAGATAATAATACTGTGCCGGATAAACAATGGTCTCGCCATTCTTCTCCTTCAGAACCAGCTTCCTGTCAATGACCATATCCATAAGGTGCTTCTCCATATAGGATTCATCCACCCCCAGAAGTCTGGTACATCTTGTAAATAACTGCTCTTTTGGGAGATATGTATGTCCCTCTCCCGAAGCCTGCAGGAGAGTATACAACATACCGCTTCGAATTCTGTAATCGGAATCTGCGTGAATTCCTATCCTTGCTGCGATCTCATCCGCAATCTTAAAACCTACACCGGAGATGTCCTCTGCAAGTCTGTACGGATTTTCCTGCAGGATCGTATAAACAGATTCCCTATATTTCTGATAGATCTTCGCTCCAAGATTCAGTGAAATACCATATTTCTGCAGAAAAATCATTGCACGCCGCATATCCGCCTTCTCAGTCACCTGCGCAGCGATCTCTCTTGCCTTTTTTTCACTGATTCCCTTGACCTCTGCAAGCCGTTCCGGTTCCTCCTCCACAATCCGCAAAGTATCATCTCCGAATCTGCGCACGATTCTGGCAGCCAGAGCAGCACCGATTCCTTTAATGGCACCGGATCCCAGATATCGTTCCATGGCATAGGTATCTTCCGGCATCTTTTCCACAAAAGAGCTGATCTGAAACTGCTTCCCATATACCGGATGATGGGTATATATACCTGTTGCCTCAATAGACGCCCCCTGTGTAATAGACGGAAAACTTCCGACGCAGGTCAATTCTTCCTCTTCCTTTGTATCCTTTAATACCATAACTGTATATCCATTATCTTCATTTCTGAAAATAACATGGTCTATGTATCCTGTAACAGTCTCGCTCATGTATTCCTCCTGGTTTTCTTAACAACACAAAAAGGCACTGCGTATGCAGTACCTCCTGCTTTATCCGTCAAATCGTGCTATTACTTCTGCATATTTGCCAGTTCCTACGGCCACCACACTCATAGCATCCTGCACAGTCAGTGTGCTCACACCTGTTCTCTGCTCAATAAGTGTATCCATACCATGAAGAAGTGCACCGCCGCCTGTAAGTACGATTCCTCTGTCTACAATATCCGCAGCCAGTTCCGGCGGAGTTTTCTCCAGAACTCCATGTACTGTCTCCACGATCTGACTTGTTGCATCTTTCAGCGCCACGCGGATCTCCTCCGAAGTAAGTGTCACAGTTTTCGGCAGACCTGTGATTACATTCCGTCCTTTTACTTCCATAGTCCTTGGATTTGGTTCTTCGCAGGCAGTTCCGATCTGAATCTTGATCTTTTCTGCCATATCTTCTCCGATAAACAGACCATGATTCTTTCTCACATAATTCAGAATTGCCTGATTGAATGTATCTCCGGCAACCTTCACAGATGCAGAAACTACTACCCCTGCCAGGGAAATTACCGCAACATCGGAAGTCCCGGCTCCGATATCTACGATAAGATTTCCAAACGGTTTCGTTACATCCACACCGGCTCCAATTGCTGCCGCTATGGGTTCCTCCACCATATAAACATCTCTTGCTCCGGCCTGGTAAGTTGCTTCCTCTACCGCCTTTCTCTCTATCTCCGTGATTCCGCTTGGAACACAGATACTGATCCTTGGCTTGCGGAAAGCCCTCCTGCCTATTGCTCTGGATATAAAATATTTCAGCATCTTCTCTGTAACTGTATAATCAACGATCACTCCCTGACGTATTGGCCGAATAACCTCCATATCTGAGGTAATACGTCCCTCCATCATACGTGCTTCTTCACCGATAGCACGGATTTTCTCTGTATTCTTATCATAAACTACAATTGAAGGCTCATTTAACACCAGGCCTTTTCCTGTAGAATAAGCCAGACTGTTCCTGGTTCCCAGGTCAATTCCAATATCACTTGCAGGCATGGAAATCCCCTTTCTGTTCTTATGTTCTTTATCAATCAGGCGGACAAAAACATCCACTTCACTCCACTGCGCTATACCGAATAGCTACTTAATTCGGTTAGACACTTTTTACTCAGATAATTATTCTATTATATACAACTTCCGGTCAAAAGAAAAGCCCTGCTTAATCTTCCAGATATTTTTTTACATATTTTCCAGTATAGGAGACTGGTGACTGTACAATTTCTTCAGGGGTTCCCTGGGCTACCACAGTTCCTCCTCTGTCACCGCCTTCCGGTCCAATATCAATTATATAATCTGCCGTTTTGATTACGTCCAGATTATGCTCAATGACAACTACTGTATTACCGCCTTCTGACAGTCTCTTAAGAATTTCCACCAACTTGTGTACATCTGCAAAATGAAGACCTGTAGTCGGCTCATCCAGAATATATATTGTCTTTCCTGTGCTTCTTTTACTCAGTTCTGTGGCAAGCTTGATTCTCTGTGCCTCTCCTCCTGATAATTCAGTAGAAGGCTGCCCAAGTCTGATATAGGAAAGCCCTACATCATACAATGTCTGGATTTTTCTTTTTATAGAAGGAACATTTTCAAAAAAGGTCAGTGCCTCTTCTACAGTCATGTTAAGCACATCATAAATGCTCTTATCCTTATATTTCACTTCAAGGGTCTCTCTGTTGTATCTCTTCCCCTTGCAGACTTCACACGGTACATACACATCCGGAAGGAAATGCATTTCGATCTTAATAATGCCGTCACCACTGCAGGCCTCGCATCTGCCTCCCTTTACATTAAAGCTGAAACGTCCCTTTTTATATCCTCTTGCCTTTGCATCTGCTGTTGCTGCAAAAAGATCTCTGATCTGGTCAAACACGCCTGTATAAGTTGCAGGATTTGACCTCGGCGTACGCCCGATCGGCGACTGATCAATGTTAATAACCTTATCCAGCTGTTCCACACCAAGAATATCCTTGTGCTTACCAGGGATCACCCTGGCACGATTTAAGTCTCTTGCCAGATGTTTATACAATATTTCATTGATCAGAGAACTCTTACCCGAGCCGGAAACACCGGTAATACAGGTCATGATTCCAAGAGGAATTTTCACATCAATATTTTTAAGATTATTCTCCGCTGCACCCTTGACAGTAAGGAATCCTGTCGGCTTACGTCTTTCAGAAGGTACCGGAATCTTTAATTTTCCGCTCAGATAAGCTCCTGTAATAGAATTCTCATTCTTCATCAGATCCTCTGCAGTCCCCATAGCTACCAGCTGTCCGCCATGTTCCCCCGCACCCGGTCCGATATCTACAATACAGTCCGCAGCACGCATAGTATCCTCGTCATGTTCCACAACAATCAGACTGTTGCCAAGATCACGCAACTTCATCAGAGAACTGAGGAGTCTGTCATTGTCCCTCTGATGAAGTCCGATACTGGGCTCATCCAGAATATAAGCAACACCTACCAGTCCTGAACCGATCTGAGTAGCCAGACGGATTCTCTGTGCCTCTCCTCCTGACAGTGTTCCTGTTGCACGTCCCAGAGAAAGATAGTCCAAACCTACATCAGAGAGAAAGCTTACTCTCGCTCTGATTTCTTTCAGAATCTGCTTGCCGATAAGCTGCTGCTGTTCTGAAAGCTGCATATTGGAAAGAAACTCCTTCAGCTTTTCTATCGAAAGATTAGTAATTTCATAAATATTCTTATCTGCCACAGTCACAGCCAGTGACTCTCTCTTTAAACGCTGACCCTTACATGTTTTACATGGTGTGATGCGCATGAATGATTCATATTCCTGTTTCATAGTATCGGATCCGGTCTCTCTGTAACGCTGTTCCACATTTCGTATCAACCCCGGAAATGCCACATCATAAACACCCTCTCCACGCTGCCCCTTATAGTAAACCTTAACAGAATGTCCATTGGTTCCATTAATCAGAATATCCTTGATATTCTCCGGATATTTCTCAAATGGTGTAGCCAGACTGAAATCATATTCTCTGGCAAGTGCATCCAGAATAGCTCTTGAGAAGCTTCCCTCATTTGTACAGGACTGCCATCCTGTTACCACTATGGCACCTTCCAGAATACTCAGCGACTTATCCGGGATCATCAGATCAATATCAAATTCCATCTTATATCCCAGACCCAGACAATCCGGGCAGGCACCGAACGGATTATTAAAGGAAAAACTTCTCGGTTCAATCTCATCAATACTTACTCCGCAGTCCGGACAGGAAAAGCTCTGACTGAAATTATGGATATTTCCGTCCATGGTATCTACCATGAGCAGTCCATCCGCCAGTTCCAGCACGGTCTCGATAGAATCGGAAAGTCTCTTCTCAATCCCTGGTTTTACGATCAGACGGTCAACCACAATCTCAATATTATGCTTAATATTCTTATCCAGACTGATCTCCTCTGAAAGTTCATACATGTTTCCATCAATCTGCACCCGGACATAGCCGCTCCGCTTCGCATGTTCAAGAAGCTTGGCATGGGTTCCCTTACGTCCTCTCACAACAGGAGCAAGCAGCTGAATCTTCGTTCTCTCGGGAAAGGCCATAATACTGTCTACCATCTGATCAACAGTCTGTTTCTTAATCTCCCTTCCACACTTTGGACAATGTGGTATACCCACTCTGGCATACAGAAGTCGAAAATAATCATATATCTCTGTCACAGTTCCTACTGTAGAACGTGGATTACGGTTAGTAGATTTCTGATCAATGGAGATTGCCGGCGGCAGACCTTCGATGCTCTCAACATCCGGTTTCTCCATCTGTCCAAGGAACTGTCTCGCATAGGAAGATAAAGATTCCATATAACGTCTCTGGCCCTCTGCATAAATAGTATCAAAAGCCAGCGAAGACTTACCGGAACCGCTCAGTCCGGTAAGCACTACAAACTTGTCCCTGGGAATATCCACACTTAAATTCTTAAGATTATTGACATTCGCTCCTCTGATTCTGATAAATTGTTTCTTCATTATATCTGCGGCCATCATATGCCTCCCGTTTCTTATTAATAAGAATGCTGTATCTTAAAAATCCTGAATATTTTCGCATTCCGTCTATCCGTAAATTTGTTTTCAGTATAATATAAGAACATTTGTTCGTCAAGGCGTTTACAACAAAAAATCTGCCATAACCGAATTGCTCACATGAATCCCGGCTCTGCTAAGAAAAATCCTGCCGTTCTTTTCCTGTAATAATCCCATGGATTCATATTTTTTCAAAACATCTCCATATATCTGCTCTATACAGCATCCAAAAATCTGCTCAAAATCTGTCCTTGCAACTCCCTCTGTCATACGAAGTCCCAGAAACATAAATTCTGCCATTTCATCCTCCCTGCTAAGAATCGGCTCTCTTTCTCTGATCAGTTCGGGACTGAAACTGTTTTCCAGATACTTCTTTCTGTCGGCTGTATTGGAAAAACGTTCTTTTCCATAAAGAGAGGAGGCGCCAAGTCCAAATCCCAGATAATCCTGTCTGGTCCAGTATCCCACATTATGTCTGCAGGCCATGCCTCTCTTTGCATAATTGGAAATTTCATACTGCTTATAGCCATATTCTTTCAAAATCCGTGCAGTTGCTTCATACATATTGTATTCCGTATCCTCATCGGGCAGATTCAGTTGCCGGGCAGCAAAAGGCGTTCCCTCCTCAATGATCAGGCTGTACGCAGATATATGTTCAGGTTCAAGCTCTGCTACAGTACGCAGATTTTTTTCCCATCCTTTATAGGTCTGATCGGGAATCGCACTCATAAGATCTACATTGATATTATCAAATCCTGCTTTCCTTGCTTTTTTATAGGTTTCCAGAAACTGCTCATAATTATGAATTCTTCCAAGGATTTTTAACTCCCGGTCATCCGGTGACTGCAGTCCGATGCTCAGGCGGTTGATGCCATAATCTCTGTATGCCTGAAGTTTCCCGTAATCTGCTGTTCCGGGATTTGCTTCTATAGTGATTTCAGCATCGTTCTGTATCTGAAACTTATTTCTTATTCTGTTTAAAATTTCTCCAATGAATCCGGCATCCAAAACAGAAGGAGTGCCCCCTCCAATAAATATAGAGGATACACTCCTTCCTTTACCTTCCTTTACTGCATCAATCTCTCTAAGCAATGCCTGCACATAATCAGACTGCTCCTCAGGGCCTGAAGGACCCGAAAGGAAGTCACAGTAGTCACATTTTTTAACACAAAATGGAATATGGATGTAGATTTCAATGGGAGAAGCTATACCATTTCTCATTCCATTTCAATCTCCTGTCTTCACATCTGCGCTGTTGTCATTTCCACTGTCAGATGTATCTGTCTCAGCAGATTCATCCTGCTCTGCAAGATATCCGTTGACCATGGTCAGATTTCCGTTTGTAGTAACTGCATCAGCATTTATCTGATCCGGATCAGGTGTAGGTGTCACATTCACAGGTGCCAGACTAATCTGAATCACCTGCGAAGAGGCTTCATCTGTCGCTTTAGTCTTTCCACATCCAGAAACAGTAATACACAGCAAGACCATACACAGCACAATTATTTTTTGTTTACTTTTCATCATAAAATATATCAACTCTCTGTCAGTATACCGCTGTCATAATACGTACCTATTTATCATCAAGCTTCAATACACTCATAAACGCCTTCTGCGGAATCTCTACATTTCCTACCTGGCGCATACGTTTCTTACCTTCCTTCTGTTTCTCCAGAAGTTTCTTCTTACGGGAAATATCACCGCCATAACACTTGGCAAGTACATCTTTACGCATAGCTCTTACTGTCTCTCTCGCAATGATCTTGCTTCCGATCGCTGCCTGAATCGGGATTTCAAAGAGCTGACGCGGAATTTCTTCTTTCAGCTTCTCGCACATCTTGCGGCCACGTTCGTAAGCGGTGTCTGCATGTACGATGAAAGAAAGTGCATCCACTTCTTCTTTATTTACCAGAATATCCAGCTTCACAAGTTCACTGCGCTCATAACCACAGAGTTCATAATCCAGAGAAGCATAACCTCTGGAACGAGATTTCAGGGCATCAAAGAAGTCATAGATAATCTCATTTAACGGAAGTTTATATTTCAGGAGCGCACGGGTTTCTTCCATATAATCCATTCCAAGATACTGGCCTCTTCGTTCCTGACAGAGATCCATGATCGCACCGATAAATTCTGTTGTTACCATAATCTCAGCATTGACCATCGGCTCTTCCATATATTCAATTTCTGACGGATCAGGCAGATTACTTGGATTTGTCAGGTTAATGACTTCGCCGTTTGTCTTGTGAACTTTATAAATAACACCCGGAGCTGTAGTCACAAGATCAAGATTGTATTCTCTTTCCAGACGTTCCTGAATAATCTCAAGATGAAGAAGTCCGAGGAAACCACAGCGGAAACCAAAACCAAGAGCTACAGATGTCTCCGGCTCATAGAAAAGAGAAGCATCATTGAGCTGAAGTTTCTCAAGCGCATCTCTTAGATCTCCGTATTTGGCACCATCTGCAGGATATAATCCGCAATATACCATTGGATTTACCTTCTTATATCCAGGAAGTGCTTCTGCACATGGTCTGTCTTTGTCTGTAACAGTATCGCCTACACGTGTGTCACCAAGGTTCTTGATGCTGGCTGTAATGTAGCCTACCATACCTGCAGTAAGTTCATCACATGGGATAAACTGGCCTGCACCAAAATATCCTACTTCTACAACTTCTGTAGTAAAGCCGGTTGCCATCATATGAATCTGAGTGCCTCTTTTAACACGGCCGTCCATAACGCGACAGAATACAATAACACCTTTATAGGCATCATAAACAGAGTCAAAGATCAGCGCCTTCAAAGGAGCATTTACATCTCCGTGTGGCGCAGGAATCTTGGTTACGATCTGTTCAAGTACTTCTTCTACATTCAGACCTGTTTTTGCGGAAATTCTGGGTGCATCATGAGCTTCGAGACCGATAACATCTTCGATCTCGTTTACTACCCGATCAGGTTCCGCACTTGGCAGGTCGATTTTGTTGATAACCGGAAGTACATCCAGATCATGATCAAGCGCAAGATATACGTTGGCAAGAGTCTGGGCTTCAATTCCCTGTGCTGCATCTACTACCAGAATTGCACCGTCACAGGCCGCAAGACTTCTGGATACTTCGTAGTTGAAATCGACATGTCCTGGTGTATCGATAAGATTGAAAATATATTCTTCACCGTCTTTAGCTTTATACACGATCCTGACTGCCTGAGATTTGATAGTGATTCCTCGTTCTCTCTCCAGGTCCATATTGTCCAGTACCTGTGACTGCATTTCACGCTCTGTCAATGTACCGGTCATCTCGATAATTCGGTCGGCAAGAGTTGATTTGCCGTGGTCTATATGTGCAATAATACAGAAATTTCTGATTTTCTTCTGATCTATCATTCAGGAATTCCCTCCTACTATTTCCTGTTCTTTCGGCCCGTTTTCAGATCCGGCCCTCTTTAATTGGTTAATTGCTAATTAAGAATTATATCACAGCCCCGGTTACTTTGTCACGTATTTATTACACTCTGAAGTGAATATACAGAGTAACCATCCAACTCTCTATTCAGTGGCCATTTTACAGGTTGTATCTGCCTTTTATTATGGTATAATTATGGTAGAGCTGCTTTGCAGCGGAGCAATTCGTAAATATCAAGTTAGGAGCAAAATATCTTTTGCCCCTAACATCATAATCTATCCAAGGAGGACTCTCTATGAAGAAAAAGTTGAAAAAGATTCTCTGCTGTCTGACTGCCGGACTGATGATGCTTACCGCCTCTCCCCAGACCGGTTTCATAACTGAAATTACTCCCTGTCAGGTTCAGGCTGCCCAGGCAGTTCCTTCCACCCCTCGTCTGCTTTCCCTAAAAACCCAGGGCAAAAGCACTCTGATATTAAGATGGAAAGCTGTACCTGAAGCTACCGGCTACCGGATCTACCGCAAAACTTCAGATACAAAATGGAAAAAGGTGAAAGATATTTTCAGCCAAAGCCAGACATCTTTTACTGATACCTCTGTCACCTTCGGCGAAAAATATACCTACACTGTGAAAGCATTTATCAAAAAGAGTGGAACTCTCACCTGGAGCAGTTATAATCGCGAAGGGCTCTCCATGGTTGCAGGCCTGAATCAGTTGAAACTGAATCGGACAAACCTTGAGCTGCAGACAGGACAAAGATATACCCTGAAACTGGCTGATACCAAACAGATTCCTGTCTGGAAATCCAGCAGCAAAAATATAGCTGTGGTATCCACCAGCGGCAGAGTCGTTGCCAAGAATCCGGGTACTGCAAAGATCACTGCAACTCTCTGCGGAAAAATTTTTACCTGCACAGTTACAGTACAGGGTTCTTCCGTATATAATAAATACTCTGCACAATACACTAAAGTGAGAAATTATCTGAAAACTAAAGGAACCAAGGATGGTTCCGACTGGTATGTTGCATATGAAGATGGTCATTTTGGCTATTATTTAATCTGCGATAACAAAACAGACGGTATCACTCTCTCATGTGACTATCCGGTAGGAGACACTGAAGATGTCTATTCAATAGTACAGCTTTATATTGATTGTCTTCATACCTATAACAGCAAAGTATTTATGCATTTAGAATCGAATAATATGAGCATGGATACCTGGGCATCTCTTGATGTCAGATCTTCCGGCAAACTGACTTTCTATTATAGTAATGGTAAAAAAGCTGACAGTGATGTTCAGAACCTTGGCAACACATTATTTGAAGTTATGCTGGACGGCTGCAACCAGGTTCTGAAAAAAACCGTAAAACTCTCACTCAAACAGCTTGGTGTTTCTTATACCGCTTAACAACAACCTCGCAATATAATAATTTCATAATTATCCCTGCAGTACTTTGTTGAGGACATCTGCAAATGGCTCCATAGCGTTCTTCACTTCCTGGACAGTATTGGTCTGTGCACCTGCTTCCAGGAGGATAGAACGTGGTCGGAAATGGAGATTATAGCGGTAACCGGCAAGGTAGATCCCTCGATAAAATTCAGGATAGTATTGAGCAGCCTGGTATTCTAACTGAAAAGAGAATGCCAGGTTTTGTTGTATGTAGGGATTAGGCAGATAATCCAGCGAACCTCTGGCTGTAGTATAGCTCAATCCGTTATAAAAAAGGATCTGGGCAGTTGGTTTTCCGTTTATTTCCGTTACAAGGCGGCGGTCCTCAGGGACACCATCACGATGAAGATCTATAATTACCTGAATATTAGGATTCTCCTGTAAATATGGTTCCAGATAATCACGGGCATAGTCATAAGCCGCGCTGCGGTCAAGCTCACCGGAAGCCATATCAAATTGCTCTTTCAGATGAATCACCTGATATCCGTAAGTTTCCGTAAGCAGCCGGGTAAGGTAATCTCCGACTCCCACAATCGTGTCCGCTTCTTCTCCTTCCCTGGAATCAGCAAAGGTTTCCTGAGAGTGACTGTGATAGATTAGAATCTGGGGTGTTTCGGTATCTTTGGATATCTTTAAATCCTGCTTCAGAAAGTCTTCTGCATTGATCTGAACAGCATCTGCTTCTGTATTAGAATCTACAATGTAGAATTGCCCAAGAAGATAATCATAGTCTGCCAATTTCGCAGGAGACAAATCTATTTCCGGATGAGGCAGCACTGCCGCCAGAGTTTCTGCGGAATCATGAAAATCCGGTTCCTCGGATGTTGACAGTTCCGGTATTTTCCCGGATTGCACTGTCTCATCTGATGCAGGCGTTTCTTCAGGCTCTGGGGTTTCCACAGGTACTTCCGTTTCTTCAGGCTCTGGAGTTTCCGTTGGTGCTTCCGTCTCTTCAGGCTCTGGAGTTTCCGTTGGTACTTCCATTTCTTCAGGCTCTGGAGTTTCTTTTGATACTGGTGTCATCTCGGCTTCAGCTTTTATCAGTTCCGACTGAGCCTGTCTTCCCAGATACTTTCCGTTTTCTCCTGCAATTTTTTCGTAGGTTTCCTGATCTTCATAGGAATGTACCTGGGTCTTTTCTTCCAGAAAGCGGTACAAGGGCAGATGCCTGTACACATTTTCTCCTGTAAAAAGTGCACCCGGCAGTACCGCCAGAGTTGCAAAAAAGCACATACTCAGCACAATGCAGAACGCTTTCTGAAAGTTTGTCACATGGATCACCTCTTGACTTATCCTATGTCCATGTCTTCCTGTTTATACACAGTTCATTATGTCAGATATTCTTTCATTATTTACAATTGTTTTATTTATGGCATTCTTATCAGGCATTATAAGCCAAATCCGCATTCCCTTATTGATCCAGATTTTCTTATTCACTTATCTGTTCAAACGCCATATTCAGCCCCTCTGAAATAGTGAAGCTTAAATATTTTACTGTCTCATCCACATCTTTTGGTGTTACAAACATTGTATGAAGATGTGGAGCTATCATTTCTTCCAGAAACTCTTTTTGTTCCGTTTCTTCCAGTGTATCCAGCAGATGTGCCATAGAATCATGGACAATGGTAGCTGCATCCACAACCGTGGGTACTCCGATACCGATTACTTTTACCTGAAGATTTTCTTCCGTGAGACCTACCCTGTGATTTCCCACCCCTGATCCCGGGTTGATCCCTGTATCAGTAATCTGTATGGTACGATTTAAACGTCTGGTGCTCCTGGCTGCAAGAGCATCAATAGCAATTACCACATCCGGTTTTGTTTCTGCTACGATTCCCTGAACGATCTCAGAAGTTTCCATTCCGGTCTGAGCCATAACGCCGGGAATGATACCGCTGGTACGATGCATTTTTTCTTTTCCAAGGCTCTGCAGACCGTATTCGCGAATCATATGTCTGGTTATATAGAGATTCTCTACTACATGAGGCCCCAGAGAATCCGCAGTAATAGCAGAGTTTCCCAGACCTACAACAAGAATCGACTGCTCCTGTTCCAGATTAATAAGTTTGTGCAGATGTCGCGCGATCTCCTGTGAAACTTCTCTGTGATAATCTTCATCATGTACAGAAAGTCCCGGTGCTTCAATGGTAATATAACTTCCCTGAGGGCGTCCCATTGTCCTGGCTCCGTTTTCTGTAGTGATCTTTACTACAGTTGTACGGATATCTTTCTCTTCATCATAATCTTCCTGAATTTCCACGCCGCGTATTTCTACATTCTCTTCTGTAAACCGTTCTGTTGCCTCCAGTGCCAGGTCTGTTCTTATGCCATAACTTCCCAACATTCTTATGTCCTCCCCTGTTTTATCCTTACTGTCTGTTATCATTATTCATTTATATTTTTAGCTTTTTTTGCGGAAATATGTATGTCAAGCATTTTTTTGCGGAAATATGTATTGACAAGAAAGACTATTTGGGATAATATATATAAGCATGTTCATAGAGGCGCCCGTGTCTGTTTCTATGACAGGAGTATAATAATTTTTTATCGAATTAAATTGGAGGTGTACGAATTGGCTAACATTAAATCCGCTAAGAAAAGAATTTTAGTAAACAGAACAAAAGCAGCTAGAAACAAAGCGATCAAATCCGCAGTTAAGACTTCTATCAAGAAAGTTGAAGCAGCAGTAGCAAGCAAAGATAAAGCAGCTGCAGAAGTAGCATTAAAAGATGCTGTTTCCACAATCAGCAAAGCTACATCTAAAGGTGTTTATCATAAAAACAACTGTGCAAGAAAAGTTGCTCGTTTAGCTAAAGCTGTTAACAGCATTGACTAATCATAGATTGAATTTTTAATTATAAGCTTATAATTAAAAGGACAGCCATCACCGTCATGTGGCTGTCTTTTTTATTATCTATTAATCTATTATTTTACGCAAAAACACCGGCAATATGGGATGCTTGTATAGATGTCTCATATTTTGCCGGTGTTTTTTCATTATCATCAATTTGGCTGAATCTTTATCTGTATATTTTCAGCCCACATTACTCACCTTACTGCTATATTTAATGATCAACAGTTCCACACTCAATTTATCTTCCAGTCGTCCTGTCTTTACGGATTCCTCTGCATCCACGAAATCCTTCACTGCCTGTTCCAGTTCAGATATGGTGTAGGCTCTGGCACAGGACGCAATGTTTCGCACTGCGAAGCTGGGTACGCCCAGTTTGGATGCCATCTCCGGCTGCGCCAGGCCTGCCTCGACAAACTGTTTCACCTGAAGCAGCTGACGGTATTGTTTTGCAAGGAGAAATAGAATTCTCATTGGTGGTTCTTTCAATGTCAGCAGATCATAGTAAAGATCCAGCGCACGTTTCTGGTTCTTCTCTGTTACTGCACGGACCATATCAAATATCCTGTTGGTAGTCTGGGTAGTGCAGATTTCTTCAATATCCTCTGCAGTTACCACATCTCTGCCTTCTGTGTAGCAGATCAGCTTCTCCAGTTCCATTCTGAGATTTCCCATGTCAGTTCCTGTCTTTGTAAGCAGAAGTTCCATATCTCTCTGCGTAATCTTCTTTCCTGCTTTTCCAAGGATTCCAGCCGCCCAGCGCATAAGCGTTTTCTCGTCCTGTCTTGCAAATTCTGCGATCGTACCGCAGGCTTTTACTGCTTTATACATACGGTTTCGTTTATCCACTTCGGTTTCCACAAAGACCATGCACAGATAATCCGGTAGTTCTTTCATATAGTCTGCCAGTTCCTCGCTTTTATTTTTAAAGAAACCAGTATCCTCCAGCAGAACTACTCTCCGATCCGCAAAGAATGGCATAGTTTCGCAGAGGTCGATCAGCTGTTTAACATCAATGCCTTTTCCCTCATAATGGCTGAAATTCATTGTATCGCCATCCGGATTCAGTGCTTTTTCCAGATTATGTTTATACTGCTGTTTCAGATATGCCTCTTCTCCGTATAAAAGATACGCCTGTTTAAAATTTCCTGATTTAATATCTGCCTGTATATTCTTCAATTTTCTACCCCTGATCTGTTTTCATATTCTCTCAATACTACTTTTATTGTACCAATTCCATGCAATAATAGCCAGTAGAAAATTGCTAGTTACTGTTCACACGCCACTATCCCGCGAAGTGTTTTGGCATAAATATGCCAAAATCCCGAGACATACGGCGCGAATTTATGCGATTAGCATAAATTAAGTTTGCGAAACAAACGATACTCCTTGGGCTTTGCGCAAGGAGGTTCATCTTTCCTGCATCGCAAAGCGTGTTACTGGGCACGGAGTGAACGGTAACAATTGCTATAGTCAAGCGGATATTCGCAATCCGCTTCGCTACTTGCTCATAACCAAATAACTGCTCCGCAGTTTATCAGAAGGAGCTTGCACTCCTCCTGATACAAGCAAGTCCCCACCCACTGCTTATTGCTTTTCGCAATTGAAGCAGGGGACTTACTTGATTTGGTTAAATTCAGCCGCCCAGTTCTACCATTCTGTGAATGCATCTTCCGGCGCCTTCCATGACATCCTGCTGAAGGAAGATTTCTTCTCCACCTTCTCCTCTTAGACAGTTATAGATATCCATAAGGGTTGTAACTTTCATATTCATGCAGGTAAGCTGCACAGTAACCGGATAGAATTTTTTATCAGGACAGGCGAACTGAAGATGTTCTACAATGCTGTTTTCTGTTCCGATAATGAATTCTTTGTGATCAGATTTTTTTGCAAAGTCCATGATTCCTGTTGTAGAGCCTACAAAGTCTGCCATTTCTACTACTTCCTGACGGCATTCCGGGTGTACCAGGAAAAGGGCATCCGGGTGTTCTGCACGGGCTTTTTCTACATCTTTGGCACTTACTACAATATGCCTAGGACATCCGCCTCTGTAGAATGCAAATGTTTTCTCCGGGAGTTTTTCTGCTACATAATGCCCCAGATTGGGATCCGGGATAAATAAGATTTTATCCTGTTCCAGTTTTCTACAGATCTCCACTGCTGAAGAGGAAGTAACACATACATCACATTCTGTTTTGAGTTCTGAAGTTGTGTTGATGTAGGCAACCACTGCATGATCCGGATACTGTGCTTTTAATTCACGCAGACTTTCCAGATCAAGCTGTTCTGCCATCGGACAGCCTGCTGCCGGATTTGCGAGCCATACTCTTTTTTCAGGACTTAATATTTTACATGTTTCTGCCATGAAGCGTACCCCGCACATGATCACGCCGCTGCAGTCTCTTTTGGAAGCCTGTACGCTCAGACCGTAGGAATCCCCTGTATAGTCTGCCACCTCCAGGATTTCCTGACCCTGATATGCGTGTGCAAGAATACAGATATCCTTTTCTTTTTTCATGCGCAGGATTTCCTGCTGAATTTCTGCTATTGTCATTGTTTTAATTCCTTTTTCCTGATTCTGTTTTCGTTATTCCTGTTTCTCTTTTTCCCATGGCTGAAGCGGAGCAATGAACCCTGCTTTCTCCAGCTGTTCTCCGATCAGGTCCAGTCTTTTCTGGC
Source organism: uncultured Blautia sp. (assembly GCA_905209435.1). The sequence goes on from CAJLTE010000007.1 coordinate 50,080, forward strand.
TGGAAGCTTCTACCAGATGATAATGATAACCAGAAGTCGCACTGCTTAATACTGTGGAATGGCTGCTGTTGATAGCCTCGACAAATTCATTTACATCCTGTCTGGAACGAATATCCATCTCTGCACTGACACGTCCGTAGACTCTGTGGCTGATGCTGATGTTTTTGACCCGTCCTCCGCAGTCTACGATCAGGTTTAGTTCTTCTGCTGCCTGTTCCTGTCCGTGACGTACTTTAAATTCTCTGGTACATGCAACGTCTTTATCCTGCTGCAGAACATAGCCTCTGGTAGTGGAGAGAATTCCCGGTGTAGATGCCCGTATTACCGCCATATCCTGTACGATCACCTGCCTGCTTACCCCAAACTGTGATGCCAGTGCTCTGGCTGCGATCGGCTTCTCTGCCTGATGAAGGAGTTTTAAAATTTCGTTTCTTCTCTGCGCAGTATTCATAAATACAATCCTTTCTGTAACAATATTTAAGCGGAATCAGGCGGATAAGCTCATATACTTCTCTGCCTGATGTTCATTGATAATATTCCGCGAAATGTTTTCTGTGAATAAAAAAGGTACTTTTGGGATATCCCACCTACATTTCCCTGTAGATACATAGTAACAGAAAAAACGGAATATATCACACAAATTTATACGATTCATATAAATCCTGCATACTGACAGAACGGATTATTCCCGATAAGAATCATTCTTCAACTGCGTGAAGATTCTTCATTGAAATATCAAGGATTGGTGCAGAGTGTGTCAAAGCACCGCTGGAAACGAAGTCAACACCTGTCTCCAGGATCTTTTTGATATTTTCTTTTGTAATGTTTCCGGAGCACTCTGTCTGTGCACGACCGGCGATAAAATCTACGGCTTCTTTCATCATTTCCGGTGTCATATTGTCAAGCATGATAATATCTGCGCCCGCTTCCACGGCTTCTTTTACCTGATCCATTGTCTCAACTTCAACCTCGATCTTACGGACAAACGGTGCATATTCTTTTGCCATAGCTACTGCTTTTGCAACGCTTCCTGCTGCTCCGATATGGTTATCTTTGAGCAGTACCCCGTCTGAAAGATTATATCTGTGGTTGCATCCGCCGCCTACACGTACAGCGTATTTCTCAAATACACGACAGTTCGGCGTAGTTTTTCTGGTATCAAGAAGTGTCACTTTGCTTCCTTCAAGAAGTTTTGCGACCTGACTGGTATAAGTAGCAATTCCACTCATTCTCTGAAGATAATTCAGTGCTACTCTCTCTCCGGAAAGAAGTACGCGGATATCTCCGCTCACTGTACCAAGAAGATCACCTTTCTTTACTGCATCTCCATCTTTGAAATTAAAATTAATTTCTGTTTTCTCATCTAAAATCTGGAATACTCTCGCATATACATACAGTCCGGCAATAATCCCATCTTCTTTTGCGATCAGGTCTACGGTTCCCTTGACTGCGCTGCGCATAACTGCGTTTGTGGAAACATCCTCACTTGTAATATCCTCCTGAAGCGCCATACGGATCAGCTGGTCCGCCTGCATTTTCATTGTAATCTCATTCATGGCTCATTCTCATCCTTTCAATTTCATTTAAGACTGCTGTGTGATAGCCGCTCAGCAGTTCTTCTCTGTTTTCGTATATTTTCATATCGACATCGTCTGCTTTCACATATTCCGGTGTTTCTCCAAATATCATATCATCGGCAGCTTTTCTTGCAAACACTAAAGATTCCAGCAGAGAGTTACTTGCCAGACGGTTCTTTCCATGAACACCATTACAGCTTGTTTCTCCGCAGGCATAAAGCCCTTTCATGGAAGTTTTGCTTCCAAGATTAACCTTGATCCCGCCCATGAAATAATGCTGGGCCGGAACAACCGGGATCGGCTCTTTTCTTGGGTCAAATCCCTCTTCTATACACTGCTCATAAATGTGTGGAAAATGCTCCATGATCGTTTTCTCACCCAGTGGGCGCATATCTTCCCAGACAAATTCTGTTCCGTCTTTTTCCATCTGCTCAAAAATCTTCTGACTCAGCAGATCTCTTGGCTGCAGCTCATTGGTAAAGCGCTGTCCGTTTTTGTCATAAAGTAATGCACCTTCTCCTCTGACTGATTCTGAAACCAGAAAACGCCGTCCCGGTTTATGAGAAAACAATGTCGTTGGATGAATCTGTATGTAATCCAAATGTTCCAGTTCCACATGGTGTTTCATTGCAATTCCCAGACCATCTCCTGCAATATGGGAAAAATTGGTTGAGTTTTTGAAAAGTCCTCCAATGCCTCCACAGGCAAGAACCACAAACTGGGAAAAAACAGGAATTGCCTGTTCATTCTGATCTATCACAATAATCCCACAGACAGTATTATCTTTTGAAATAAGGTCTACCATTGTCATATATTCACAGATTTCTATGTTTTCTCTTGTCTTTGCCGTATTCAGAAGACTCTGTGTAATTTCTTTTCCTGTAATATCTTCGTGGAAAAGAATTCTTGGCTGAGAGTGCGCTCCTTCTCTGGTAAATGCCAGATTTCCCAGCCCGTCTCTTGCGAAATCCACATGATATCGTAAAAGATCTCTGATAATATCGTTGGAACTGCGGATCATCAGATCCACAGCTCTCTTATTATTTTCATAATGTCCTGCACGCATCGTATCTTCAAAATAATTCTCATAATCTTCTTCTCCACGCAGCATACAGATTCCACCCTGTGCCAGAAAAGAATCCGACTGGTCAGCTTCCTGTTTGGTGATCAGAAGAATATTCATTTTTTCCGGAAGATTCAACGCACAGTACAGTCCGGCAGCTCCGGTTCCTACAATAATGGCGTCATAACGTTCTTTCATTTTCTTATTCCTCATGCCGGTATCATACCGGATATTCTTTTTTGTCTGTGCCATTATACTACCTGACTATTTAGGTGTCAAGACACCTAAATATACTATTGTAAATTTACATGATACATTGTTATTGTTTGTTCCATCTGTTCTCAGCAACGATATTCTATATACTCCACTGCTATTCCCAGGTCAATCGGATATTCGCAATTGAAGCAGGGGACTTACTTGATTTGATTAAAATTTTGTCGATAACATTTTGTAAAAATATGTTTATGTTTTCTGTATATCATAACTGCCCCTGCATCCTTCGTGATCAGTACTTTGCTTCCACTGTTTTTCAGACGCCGCAAAGTGTCCGGTGACGGATGTCCGTAAGTATTCGTTGACGAACAGGAAATCACTGCCAGTTCCGGTCTTACTATATCAAGGAATTCCTGTCCTGTAGAATATTTCGATCCATGGTGTGCCACTTTCAAAAAATCCACATCTTCCAGCCACCCATTCTGCAGCAGCTTTTCCTCTGTTTCCTTTCCGATATCTCCTGTAAAAATCCCTTTGAAATCCCCACTTGTCATCTCCATCACCATCGCATCTTCATTCACCTCTGTTCCTGTCGCCCCCAAAAGCGGCCACAAAACTTCCAGACTAATCTGTCCATACCGGACCCTGTCACCGGCTTTTGCATACAGCACCCTTGTTCCTGCTGCCTCTGCCAACTGTATCAATTCCTGATAATTTTTATTATCCTGTACATTCTGCCAGTCAGGAAGAATCAGTTTCTCTACGCGAAGAACGGTCAGTCCTTTCCCGATATATTCCAGAAGCTGGCGCACGCCACTGATGTGATCTTCATCTGTATGAGAAATATAGATTCCATCCAATCTGGAAATCCCTCTGCTCTTCAGATATGGAAGCAGCTGGTACTGTCCAAGTGCACTCTTGTTTGTGCTGCCGCCGTCAATCAGAATATTCCACTGATTCTCGATTTCTATTACAATTCCGTCACCCTGTCCGACATCCAGACACGCAATACGGAAATCTTCCCGTGGCTTATATCCGATCAGCAGGATTCCCAGACAGACTGTTACAACACATATACCACGAATCCCCCGGATTTTCATAACAGCCTCTTTACATTGGTTCTGTCTTTTATATCTTTTATGGCATTTATTAACCCCTGATTTCTGTAGTATCTGCACTCTCTTTCCAGAAATTTTCTTCTTATACAGATCAAATCCTCGCTTCCAAAGCCAAAAACTGTCATTATCCACACACACCTGCGCCGCCCGCCTGTATATCCACACAGCCACAGCTAAAATCACATAGTAACCCACAATCTGCCACACTTGGGGCTTTCCGCCTACCCAGGTACAGAACGGCAGTTTTCCTGCCAGTGCAGCCAGAAATTCATATCCTTTCAGAATAATCCTTCCCGGAATCACAGTCAGGAATGCACCTCTGTCGCTGAATAATCCCATAAGTGCACCTGCCGTTCCACTTCCCAGCACGACCCCCACTGTCGGAAGTACCAGCAGATTCAGAAAAATCCCAAGTACTGATACCTCCCCATAGAACCACAACACCACTGGCAATGTTGTAAGCAGCACTGTTCCAGAAGCCAGAAATGATTTCCAGAGTGATTTTCCCGTCGATTCCAGTAACACTCTTACACCTTTATCCTCTGTCTTCCACTGACTTTTTTCTTCTCTGTCCATCACTTCCGTGATCAACGGCCACACACATCCTATCCCAATCACAGAACCAAAAGACATTAGAAACCCTCCGTCCAACAGATACGCCGGATTCTCTACCAGTATCAGGATTGCCGAAGCCGCCATCCCCGTAGGCATGTCATAAATCCGTCCTGCAATCTTTGCTCCGACCGACAGCAAAAACATGCACACAGCCCGCATCGTTGAAACAGTTCCACCAGTCATCAGCCCGTACTGAAGCATGATCACCAATGCCATCAGGCCTGCAGGCCTGATTCCCAGACCGATTTTTTTCAGAATATTGTACAGTCCCATTCCCAGCAGACTGATATGCAGCCCGGAAATCGCCAGAATATGAATGATCCCTGCCATCTGATACCGCATTTTCAGCTCCACATCCAGATTACTCTTGTCTCCAAGCACGATTGCCTCAAATGCACCAGCCTCATTTCCACAGACTTTCTCCAAAATCCCCGCAAACTTCTGCTTCATACCAATAAGAAACTGCCCATATGCGGAATGATTTCGTGACTGTTTCTCCACTTTTCCTTTTTTCATCACATAATAAATATGACGGCATGCATAATACTGTCTGCTGTCAAATTCTCCCGGATTTCCAGGTTCTGGCACTTCTTCCAGCTTTCCGGACACCAAAATAAGACTTCCTGCCAGAAGTTTTTTATTTTTGTTATTCTCTTTTAAATAAACTCTTACATTATCAATGGAAACTTTTTCAGAATTGTAAATAAGATAAGTATCTTTCAGATATACAGATTGAAATTCTTCATTCTCCTGGCACCTGACCACCTCCCCGCAGATAGTGGATTCCGGGTGCTTTTTAATCCATGTCTGTACAGACTCAGGCAATGGATTTCCCCGTATCAGGGAAAATCCAAGCCAATCTGTCACACACAGAAAAACAACCAGAAGCAGGCACAGGATACACACAAGGCGTCTCCTCACTCTTACTGCCTCCTTTTTATTCTTCGCTTACAATTTTATCATCTTTTTCATAGAAACGATACAGTGCCATCTTATCACCGAAAGTATCCAGTTTGTCCGAACTTCCAACTGTGATCTGCACTTTGTCAGCCTCCAGCGCATCCAGCAGTGAATTTACTACTGAATAAACCGGAATCTTCTCAGACACATCCAGGGCATAAGAAGAAAATACTCTGTCAAATGCCACATAACAGATTCTGTCCGCAATGGTCACATCCAGAATCTCCGTATTCTCCGGGATTGTCGGATAATGGCCTTTCTCCAACGGACCTTTCATCAGCTGCTCCAGTATAATCCGTTCTTTTGGAATACTGCGTTTATAGCGTACCGTCCGCTGCTCTTTCACCAGTTTCTTGCCATCTTTATCTGTGAAATAAAGAGTAAAGGTATTGCTGCAGTAAGCATCAGGTTCACTTCCCGTAAACTCTGCAAAAGTATCTGCTGTCATATCGCCTACAGCCTGACCTCTGGAATCTGTCAGGGCTTCATTCTCGATAGTAAATCTTACAGATGTAATTCCCGGGATCTGCAGAAATGTTTTAACTACCCCGGCTCGCACAAGAAGTTCCCTTGCACGGCTCATATTGCTGTACTGGCTGTTAAAGTTCACAACAAGAGTCTCCCCCTCTATGCTGTAGTTCATCTGCACTTCCTCAGGAAGCAGACTGATTCCAGAAGAATCAGCTTCCTGACTGTTCATCCGCTGCATCATATCCTTGAGCAGATACTCCGAAGTTGTCTCTTCCGGGTAATATGCTTCTTTCTGAAGCTGTGTCTCATCAGCATCAATATCATAGAGATAGTATGCCGGTTCTTTTTTATTTGAATCTTCGTGTACTTCTACCGAACATCCAGACATAAGGAGGCTCAATATCAGCACGACTGCAATCATTGAAATCTTCTTTCTCACAAACGGCACCTCCTATGACGGGATATATGACAGAGGAATGCGGACAGAGAACGTAGTTCCCTCTCCCTCTCTGCTGAATACTTTGATCGCTCCGTGATGCATCGCAATGGAACTCTTAGTGATCGCCAGTCCAAGACCGGTTCCGCCAATTTCCTTTGAATGGGATTTGTCTACACGATAGAAACGTTCAAAGATTCTCTCAATACTGTCTTCCGGAATTCCCATACCGGAGTCTGCCACTGTTATATAGAAATATTTATGGTCTGCATCCAGAGACACACGGACCCAGCCATCGTCTACATTGTATTTGATACCGTTCTCAACCAGGTTGCTGATGGCAAGTGTAAACTTCACCTCATCCACATCTGCCTCTACAGGACGGAAGCAGTCCAGAATCAGATCGATATTGCGCTTGTCCGCGATCGGACGCAGACGCTTGAGAATATCCTCAAGAAGCTGATTGATATCCATATGTGTGATGTTCACATCTGCTGCCTTCTTGTCCATCTTAACAAGGGAAAGCAGGTCTGTGATGATCTTATTCTCTCTGTCGATCTCGGCAGTGATGTCACTCATAAATTCCTGATAAAGTTCCTCCGGAATTCCCTGCTGTCCTACCAGTGAATCTGCCAGAACTTTCATGGAAGTCAGAGGTGTTTTCAACTCATGGGACACATTGGATACAAATTCCTGTCTGGATTCGTCCAGGATTTTCATACGATTGACCATCTTGTTAAATGCATCCGTGATCAGCTCTGTCTCTGTATAGTCAGGAACACTGATCTCCTCGTCCAGTACACCATCTGTCAGATCCTCGATAGATTTCGTTACTCTTGCAAGAGGTTTTACAAGGATTGTTGACAGCAGCCATGACAGAAATACGGAAAGCACCACAATGATCCCGATCATCATAACGCCCCTTTGTTCCAGTTCATCCAGTGTCTGTGCAATGTGCATTGTGGAAACCGTTACCAGCATCACACCCTGAAGCTGCTGAACATCCGGACTCTGTACAGGAACTGCCAGCTCCAGAACTTTACTCTTTGCATCGTAATTGCTTTTCTCTTCACCTTTGAGACACGCCACAGCCAAAGAACTCAAAAGTGTCTTTCCTTCTTCTGTGTGAAACGTATCTCCCACTATCTTAAAATCTCTGTCAGCCAGCAGAACTCGTCCGTTATACACATTGGAAAACAGTTCCAGTTTACTGTTTACAACATCTGAGCTTGTATCATTGAGGTAATTTTCCCTGATGATCAGATTGCTCAGGATCTCACACTGATCGCTCACAGTCTCCGTAAGCATGGAAACCGCACGGTCCTGGTAATTATGAAGCATTGTATAAGTCACGATAACACCTGGCACGATCCCCAGAATGATTAAGATAATCAGAATACGAAAACGCAGACTTCTGAAAAAATTGTTTCTTTTTTTCACCTTTTCAACTCCGTTCTCTTCTGGCACGCAGTTTGATGCATGCACTCTGTCTGTTCGTAAAACAGTTATTGTTTATCGAATCCTTATCATCTTATCACAGAAAAATAGGGTTTTCTACATCTTGACAAATAAAAATATAATAAATACTCTTTCCCAGATAAAATTTTATTTCTGATCATCTGGAAAAGAGTACTTTTTTTATTTTACAATCTTCTGATAAGTTACGGGATCGTTGATATTGGAAAAATACCAGTCCGGAGCGAGGCTTTCGTAACATTCGTATCCATTTCTCCGCAAAAAAGCAAAGACTGCACCTTTTCGCTCAGTAATCTCTTCAAGCATGGCATCTGCCAATTCCGTACGGTATACTCCCATAAGAGGCTCCTCATGTCCGCTGTGGCTCAGGATCACTGCTTTTGCGTTTGAGTTCTGAGCCTGGCGGATCAGTGCTGCCAGTTCATCTGCCGGAACCAATGGAACATCTACGCCAAGTACCAGACAGTATGGATTCTTTGCTTCACGAAAGCATGCTTCCAGCCCTCCCAGAGGACCTTTTCCCGGGAAGCGGTCTGGTATAATGGGGTATTCATATTTATTTTCACCGTGGTAGCCGGATAGAAGAATATCGCTGATCCCCAGTTTCTTTCCTTTTTCTATCTGCATTTCAAGAAATGTTTTTCCTTCTATTGTAAGATCTGATTTGTCCCGTCCCATACGGCTGCTGGCTCCGCCTGCGAGGACTACCATAGATATCTGCTTCTCCTGCATTACTATTTTTCCTCTTCTTTATTTTTTTCAATTCAGCAACCCCAAACATTATGTGGAGTAATTCATCCTTTTTTTGCTTTTAGAAAACTCTATAAATTCAGCCCCCAATCTGTGACATTCCTCTGATTTCATCCTGTTCTGTCTTTGCTTCATAGAAGTTGTGGCTGACTGGTTTATTCCAAATTACCTGGTGAATTGCATCTTTGAGCTGTTCATCTGTACAGCCGCCGCGCATCAGTCCTCTCAGGTCTGTACCTTCCTGATACTGGAGACAGCCTTTCATGAATCCTTCTGATGTAAGGCGGACTCTGTTGCACTGGCTGCAGAATTTGTGAGTCATTGCACTGATAAATCCAATTTTCCCTTTAAATCCTGCAATTTCATAATAGTGACACGGACCATTTCCGTAGCGTTCATTTACTGCATGCATTGGACCGTATGCTTCTTCCAGAACTGCTTTAATGGATTCTTCGTCCTGGAATGGGAACTGTTTTCCGAATCCGATCGGCATCATCTCGATAAAGCGCACATGGATTGGATATTTCTGTGCCAGTCCTGCAATCCCGATAAAATTTTCTTTTTCCTTGATCACTGGAACGCTGTTGATTTTCAAAGGAAGTCCCGGATGTGCAAGTGCTGCCTCGATTCCTTCGAATACTTTCTCCAGTCCATCACGTCTTGCTACTTTTTTAAAGAGTTCCGGATTCAGCGTATCAAGACTGATATTAATGGCATCAATTCCTGCATCCAGTAATGCATCCAGCTGTTCTGCCAGCAGGATTCCGTTTGTTGTTAATGTTACTTTCTCGATTCCCGGGATTGCCTTTATCTGTTTTGCAAGACTTGCACATCCCTTACGGACAAGAGGCTCACCGCCTGTCAGTTTAATCTTACGGATTCCCAAATCTGCTGCACTCTTGCAGATGCGGAGAATCTCATCGTATGTGAGGATTTCATCATGAGAAAGTGATTCCACACCTTCCGCTGGCATACAGTAAATACATCTCAGATTGCATCTGTCTGTCAGGGAAATCCTTAAATAATCTATTTCTCTTCCATATTTATCTATCATAGGGCTCTACCTGCCTTTTATTTTCTAAATCAAATGGATAACAATATCCGCTTGGTAACTCGTTTCTTCTAATATTTCTTCTGTTATTCGCCGTCAAAATTATGATTGCTATTATAGTTATTTCTAATACAATATTCCCTCGAGATGTCCTGTCTGTTTTTCTTCCATAATCGTTTGACACTCCATACTCCGCAGTCTATACTTAATATATCAAGATTATTAAAATCCTTACCGAACGAAAGGAACTATCCTATGAAAGTCAACGAACAATACCACAACCTGAATCTACTCGAGAATGTCACCTATGAGTTTCTGGGCCGTGACGGAGAAACTCATGAAGAAACGGAACCTATCCTCGTTGAGCATATGATGGATGTGTATGTAAATGAACGTCTGACCATGAAACTGGTCTGTATCCCGGAACATCTGGCTGAACTGGTTCTGGGTCGTCTTTTTACTGAGGGGATCATCACATCTGCCGATGATGTTGACCAGATTTACATCTGCGAATTCGGCAAACGTGCCCGCGTGATCCTGAGTAAAAATAAATCCGGGCAGCCTCATCAGGAAAATGAAGATTATGTTGCGCCTACTCCTACCTGCTGCACCGGAAATCGTGTTCTTAATGACTATTTTATCACAGATCAGCCAATGCTACCAGTTACTCCTATCCCTTGGAAAAAACAGTGGATTTTTGACCTGGCGGACTGTTTCGCAAACGGAACTCCCCTTCACAGTCAGACCTGGGCAACTCACAGCTGTTTCCTCGCCTGTGACGGAGAACTGCTCTTCCAGTGCGAAGATATCGGCCGCCACAATGCTCTGGACAAGGCCATTGGATACGCCCTGCGGCATAATGTTGATCTGAAAAAATGTGTGGTCTATTCCAGCGGACGTATCCCTACAGATATGGCGATCAAAGCAATCCGTGCCGGAATCCCTGTTCTGGCAAGCAAGGCTTCCCCTTCTGCCGAAGCAGTTGCTATGGCTAAAGAATACCAGCTTACTCTGATCTGCGCCGCACGCCGTGACCGCATGAAACTTTTTACCGGAAATAATCCGACAGAATAAATTCCGCAATACTCTTCGCATTGTCCAGCTCAAAAAGTGGAACATCCTCCGGGATGGACAGTGCTTCTCTTTCTTCTGCATCCAGATTGGTGGCAATCGCCATCAATTTTTCTGGATTGCAGACACTTTCTGCTGAATTTCCCTTTCGTACAATTTCAATTTTGGGATATGTACTATATTTGAATCCTTCCAGCAAAATAAGATCTGCCTCTGGAAAAAATCCCATTAACTCTCTTTCAGAAATCTGCGGCTGCTGTTTTACCAGCATATATTTTCCTTTTGAAAACACTGCTGTCCCATAAGCTCCTGCCTGAAGCTGACGGTATGTATCTGTTCCCGGTACATCCGGTTCAAAATCGTGTCCATCATGCTTCAGTACCGCTACACGGAGTCCTTTTTCTTTAAAAATTTCCAGCAATCTGCAGATCAGAGTTGTTTTCCCGGAATTTTTTATTCCGCTGATCGCAACTATTCGTTTTCTTTTCACCAGTTTCTTTGTTCCTTTCAAAGCAAAATCGCGCTCACTTTATCTCCTGTCTTCAGGCTCTTGCTTTCCTTATCTTCCATGGTTTTTGTATCGATCAGACAATTGCAGCCTGCCATTGAACTGAGAACTCCGTTGGAATGCAGTCCATTTGGAAGATGGAACTCACCTCTTTCCCAGTAAGCACGGATAAAGCGGCGGCCTTTGATTCCCTTCACAAAATCATCTGTCATTACACCTGCAACTTCCTTCAGACCAATTGCAGGATTCTGCATCATTTTCTCCAGTGCCGGACGGATCAGAAGTTCCACGCCAACAGCAACACCAAAAGGATTTCCTGAAAGACTGATTACCGGAACTTTTCTGCCCGGCTCACTCTCATATACAGAAAACAATGTCGGCATTCCAGGTTTCATCTTTACTCTCCAGAAGATTCTCTCTGCATTGATCCGGCCCAGAGATTCATGCATGATGTCTTTCTTTCCCACAGAAACACCGCCTGTAGTAATGATCATATCTGCCTGTTTTGCTGCTTCTTTTAATCTCTCTGACATGATCTGTGGATCATCTTTCACCGCTTCCATATAGAACGGTTCCATTCCCAGTTCCCGCATTCTGGATGACAGCATCGTCATGTTGCTGTTGTAGATTTTGCCTGCCGGAAGAGGATTTCCAGGTTCTACCACCTCATCTCCTGTAGTAAGAAGTACAACCTTAGGCCGACGATAAACAGGCGCTTTTGCAGCTCCCATTCCTGCCATAACTGCCGCCTCCACACAGCCAATATGAGTCCCTTTTTTCAGGAGTGTGGTTCCCTTTTTGAAGTCTTCTCCTGCGAAACAATAATTATCCCACTGCTTTTGTTCTGTGTAAATCTCTACGAAATCTTCCCCGTAATCTGTACGCTCCTGATAAATGCAGCAGTCGCATCCTTTCGGGATTGCAGCACCAGTCATGATACGCACTGCCTGGCCATGCTCCACAACTCTCTCAGAGTACTGTCCTGCATCGATTTCTTCCATTACTTTCAGTCTCACCGGATGCTCTGGAGATGCCCCTGCAAGGTCTTCTGCCTTACATGCATAACCATCTACCGGTGATCGGTCAAAAGGAGGATTGTTAAATTCTGCCACCATATCCTGCGCCAGGATTCTTCCCCCTGCCTTATTCAGTTCCACTTCTTCTGTCTCGTTTATTACAGGCGTATACTGCAGAATCTGTTCCATTGCCTGTTCTACACTGATTCCCTCCACGCACTAAATCCTCCTTTTGTCTGTTATGATCCAACTGTTAAATACCTGCTTCCCTCATCTGATAACATGCAGGATATTCTCACAAAATAACTACTGTCGTTTATTCTATGGGTTCAATTTCTGTCCCTTCTTTCAGTATTCCCGGCTCTATGATCTGGCAGAAAATAAACCACGGTTCCATCGGGGAGCACACTTTCTCACCTTTATATGCATCCGATGCAGGACCTCCCGCACCGATCCGCGCTGCTTCCAGAAGCACGTCTCCGCAGCGAAATCTGCTTCCTTCTACGATTGCATTCCAGTCAAGACCCTCTACCAGAAGGTTCTCACCGAAACGTCCATACCTGACAGGCTCTCCTGTCTCATCAAAGTATGGCTTTACTTTCTCATACGGAAGAAGAGTGACCTGTCTTCTTCCACCCATTCCGTAATGCACATCTCCCACAAGTCCCTGCAATGTTGCCTCACATTCATGAATGTTCTGCGAGCTGGTCTTACGCTCTTTACTGATGCATACACATAATATTTTCGCCATTTTCTGCCTCGTCCTTCCTGCTGTTCAAACAAATCCAAATATGTCAAATTGCTTAATATCCAAAAGTCAAGCGGATAAAAAGCATTCACTTCGCTATTCAGCTCTAACAAAATAACTGCTCCACAGTTTATTTATAACAATTTTTTATCAGATTGCCCAGAATGCAATATTTACATTCTTCCCTGCATTTCTCAGATGTTCCACCAGCTGTTCTGCCACTTCTTCCTTACGCTTCTCTGTAATCCCCAGTTCTGCATTGTTCTTATTAATGGCACCACCGAAATAAAAATTAATGTCTGTCGCTGTCTCAAACAACATCACTCCCAAAAGTGCAGCCGCATCTTTCTTTCGTTTCAGCCTGTTAAATACCAGCTTATCATCCAGCCATTCTTCACAATATTCCAACAGATGTTCAATTGTAAGAAATCCCTCTGTCACCAGTTCTGCACCTTCCAGCTTATAATAGGCAGGAACATCTCCACACGCAGTTTCACTAAGTGAGATCAACTCTTTATCCAGATACCTGGCAGCACACTGTGCAGTAGTTCCACCGCAGATTACATGATATCCATCCTCTTCAAAGAAAGACTTCAGATATCTCTCATCATGTTCTTCCTTGCTCGGAGGACCGATCATGATATTCACAACCTGTTTCTGCCGCATTCGCAACACGATTGCCGTGATGTCATCGTCCGTCTCATTCAGATTCAAATCAAGGCTTGCCTCAGCCAGATAACCTGCCATTTCCTGCGCACTCATACCTTTGTGGTATTTCGCTTTACAGAAGGTCATCACATCTTCTCTGCCCCAGCCACCATTTGTAGTCTTTCCCATCCCGGCATTGGTCACACCGTCAGACATAATGATCAGCATATCCTCTTCCTGCAATTCAAAACAGCTTTTGTGAATTTCTTTCTCCTCAATCATGCTGGTTTCTACAGGATAATCAAACAGCTTTCCATCTCTGATCAAAATTGCATCCGGATTATCAAACTGGTAAAGACTAACCTGTTTCCCCTGAAAATTCAGCACTGTAAAAGTAGCATAAGCCAGATTTCTCACACTGCATATAGGCAGAGTCTTCGCAACAGCACGTACTGCTTCGTCCAGTTCAACCTGATTAATAATCATAGTACTAAGCATGGTCGCAGTCAATGTGGAAAGAATGTTCGCTTTCACACCGCTTCCCAGTCCATCAGAAAGCACCAGCACATGATCTTTATCATTTTCTTCAATTTTATAACAATCTCCACAGAGAAATTCTTTCTTCTTGTTCAGGCTTACATGACCGAAATCAATACATAAGCCATCAAATTCCACATTCAGTCCATGATATCTATTTCTTTTCATTCGGTTTTTCGCTCTCCAGAAGTATCGTATTCTTTAATTTCTCCACTGCAACCTTGGTATCTGCCGCAGTTTCTCCCAGAAGTCCTGCAATCTGCTGAACAATTTTTAACTGTTCTTCTACCAGTTTATCTGCCATCCTGGCAGCCTCGAGCTGTGCATGCTGAATCTGATCCTTATGTTTCCGCTCTTTTGTGATATCTTTCATAATGCAGAGGATCATTTTATTCTCCCTGTCATTCGTCATGACGCGATCCAGATAACGTTTCTGTTCTTCCAGATATATTTCATCCTGCATCAGATTTCTGTCAAATGCCAGAATACTTGCAAAACTGTAATCTTCCATAATTTCCGAAACCGGATGACCGATCAGTCTGCGTTTATGTGGTGTATTGAACAAATCCGTCGCTGCCTGATTCATCTGAATAATTCTCAGATTATAATCTACTGTAACCAACAGACCAGGCATTGCATTAAATACTTTATTTGAATAACTCTCCTGTCTTGCCCGCATATATGGAATACACATGGCAACCTCTGCCTTATTCTGAATAATGGCAATTGCCTTTTCCCGGCATGTGTTGTACCCGCAGGCACCGCAGTTTAATTCATCCTTTGGAGAAAATTTTCCCATTTCCGCCAGAGCATCCCTGATTTCTTCCTCTGAGACCTCTTCCTGTTCCTGTGCAGGACAGTAACCGAAATTCTTTCTCAATTCAAATCCCGGAAGTTCATAGTCTCCCTGCTCTCTGTGAAAATCTTTTCCAAAGGCTGCATTCTTCACTGCAAGAACATCTGCCAGATAATGTCCCTTCTTCATCTGGAAAGAAGGACCTGCCACACAGCCGCCGCTGCATGCATACATCTCAAGAAAGCAATTTTCAAAATCCTCCGGATGAAGTTCTTCCAGAACCTCCCTGCACTGCTCCATCCCACTTACAGAAAGCCTGCGGATTCCCTTTACAGCCCCAAGCAGGTCTGTTAAACCATCCGCAATGGCGATTTCTCTGGAACGGTAGGCAATCTGCTCAGGTTCTTTCTCAGTTATGGAAATCCCTTCTTTTTTCATCCATTGTGCCAGCTCTTCCAATGTGATCACATAATCCACTTCATTTCCTGAGTCTCTCAACTCTGACATAGCTGAAATACAGGGACTTACATAGACAATCTCTGCCTTCGGATATTTTTTTTTCAGATAACTGGCATGAAACTGCATCATAGAGGCAGACTGTACCAGATTTCCCAGAAGATGCGGATAGTGTTTCTTGACAAGCTGTACGATTACAGGGCAGGCAGAAGAGATCATTATTCCCGGCTCTTTCTGTTCCGCAAAAAGTGCTCTGTACTGCGAAATCATCAGGCTTGCACCTTCTGCTGCATCCGCTGCATCTGCAAATCCCAGCTTCTTCATCGCTTCCCTTATTCCATTGATACCGGTTACCCCAAAACGTGCCAGATATGCTGGATGAAGAGAGGCTATAACCTGCGTCTTATTCTCCATTGCATTGCAGATTGCAGGAATCATATTCTGCTCTTCCTTGGCATCCTGCGGGCAGACAAGGATACACTTCTCACAGTAAATACACTGACTTTCTATGATCCTGGCCTGATGATCATGAACACGTATCGCCTTGACCGGGCAGTTCCGAACACATTTGTAACAATTTTTACAACTGACTTTTTTAAACTGAAGGATTGACTGAAATCTCTGCATGCCTCGTACTCCTTATTATGTAACATTATACTTCTCTGAAAAAAATTATCTCTACTTTTCCATAAAGGAATATGGAGCTGCCGCAAGGACAGCAGATCCATGTGCGACAGCCCCATATAATATTTACGATATCAGATCCGGAACTTTGTCTCCGATATTGTTTTATGCTTTCTCAATCTTAATTGCGCATACCTTATATTCAGGAATTCTTGCGTATTTGTCAAGTGCGGCGTTGGTCAGCCAGTTTGCATTTCCATCCGGGAAGTGGAATGGCATCCAGCTCTCACCCGGTGAAGTCTTTGTACCTACACGGGCAGTAGACTCGATAGATCCTCGTCTGGAAGAAACTCTGACTTTATCTCCGTTCTTGATACCCAGCTTGTCGGCATCTACGATATTCATTTCAATAAATGAATGACCTTCGATTTCCATAAGCTCAGGTGTCTTTCCTGTCATGGCTCTTGTTGTGTAATGATACAGGATACGTCCTGTCATCAGGATGATCGGATATTCCTCATCCGGAAGCTCTGCAGACGGTACATATTTGGCCGGATAGAACCAACCAAGACCACGAGAGAATTTACCGACATGCATGATCGGGGTTCCCGGATGATCCTTGGATGTACATGGCCACTGAAGACCCTGTCCGTGAACTTCTTCACTGTCAAGACGTTCATGACTGATACCTGCGAAGCTCGGTGTCAGGGATGCAATCTCATCCATGATCTGAGCAGATGTCAGATGTGGCTGCGGATATCCCATACGATTCATCAGATCAATAATGATATCTGTATCCAGTCTCATCTCGCCAGGTACTGTGACAGCCTTGCGCACTCTCTGTACGCGGCGCTCTGTATTGGTAAATGTACCCTCTTTCTCTGCATAGC